>DASQVA010000064.1:0-9141 GCA_035641035.1 Rubrobacter sp.
GAAACAACGACTCCGTGTAGGCGCAGTTCAGAAAGAACGTCGTCGGGAAGAAGGCCAGGGCGAGCGTCGTGGCGCGGGCCACCTGCTCCCCGAAGCCGTCCTCGGCTATGCGGTACACAAAAAAGAGGGCGAGGGGCAGGAACAAAAGCGAGACCAGCGGCCCCCACAAGGATAGGGCCCCCTCGGAGACGGGTCCCCCGAACAACTCCGCGACGGAACGCATTAGCAGCGGGTACAAAGGGAAGAATGCGGGTGAGACGTTCTCCGGCGGTTGGAGGTAGCCGCCCGCGGCGAGCGCTACGTAGTGCTCCCCGTCCCAGTGCGACCAGAGGTTCATGGTACCGGATGGCACGTCGGAGGTTATACGCTGGAAACGCGAGACCGGCACTACCCTGGCGAGCAGGGCGCCGGCTAGCAGGTAGAAGAGGCGGCTCGCGGCGTACACGAGCAACACGAAGCCCACGCCCGTCCTCTTCCGGTTCTCTTTCTCGTACCCCATCCCTATGCCAAGATCTGTGTGGAAGCCTCGGCGAGCCGCGCGGGGATTATACCCGCGCGCTCCCGGGGGAAGGGGCGGCCGAGTCGCGGCCGGCCGCCTACCCGCGCGGCTCGACGATGAGGACGTCCTGATTCTCGAAGGCCGTTCGGTAGAGGTCCGGGTGGGCCTCGAAGAGCCGCCAGAAGTCGTTGGTGGGCCTGTCGGGCATCTCCTTGTAGAGGACGACGTAGCGGACGTCGTGCTCCTGCAGGATCCGCTCCGTCCGCCTGCTATCAGGGTGAGTCACCACCCAGATCACGTCGAGCAGAGGCTCGGGTCCGGTGGGGGGCAGGTCCCTCGGGTTACGAACCTGCACCGGCTCGAACGACTGCAGCGCCGAGTAGTCGCCCATGGCGAGCATCATGCGGCTTGGCACCTGGTTGACGTGCGGGCTCACGATGATGTTCCCGCCGGTGTTGTGATCTTCGAGCCACTCACCCGCGGCGGCGATCCCGGGCGTTATCGTCACCTGGATGCTCGGGCCGGAGGCCCATCTAAGGCTCTGCGCCACCTGCGTTCCCACCAGGCCAACCGTCAGCAGCACCGCGGCGGAGGCCACGAAGACCGCCGCCGCCTGTCGGCGCGACGCCAGAGACCGAAGGACGGTGACAAGGGCGAGGGCCGCGAGCAGCGCCAGAGGCACGCCCAGGTCGCGACCGAAGCGTTGAGGGAAGCCGCTGTACGCCGTGCGGCTTCCGACGAACAGCAGTAGGGTCCAGGCCAGCAGCGTGGCGTGCGCCAGCGCGGCCGGCAGGCTCCCCCGCCTCCACCCGTCGCCCACCAGCAGGAGCGCCCCAAGCAGGCCGAGCCACGCGACAGGCTGGGAGATCATCGTGCCAATCAGGAGGCTGATCCCGTACGGTACCTGCGTGCCTACAGCCATGCTCACGGCGTCGCCGGTAGTGCTCTCCCCCGACCGACCCAACAGCCCGACGACCGCCTCTCCCAGGCCGTAGGTATCCCACGCGTACACCACGGCGAGCAAACCTAGAAGCGCGAACGAGCCGACCAGTAAGAGACCCGTCTTCCGGTCGCGGAAGAGCAGGGGCAGCACGAAGTACACCCCAACCAGCGCGAGCAGGACCGCCAGGTACAGGCTCGCGACCTGATGGTAGAGCACGACCGAGGAGCCGAGCAAGGCCAGCAGAACCCCGCCGCGCGCGGTGGGCGAGACGTACATCCCTGCCAGCGCGGCCAACGCTAGGACCATAAGGAACTGCGAGGTCACCAGGTTCGGGTACATCGCGTCGTTGAAGTAGTAGTAGGTGCCGCCGAGGAGCGCAGAGAGCAGGGCTGCGGCGACGCCGTATTCGAAGCCCCAAAGCCTCCGCGCCAGCGCGTAGAGAGCGAGGGCGGGCAGTAGCAGCAAGGCGGGACCCAGGACCGGGAAGATCTCCAGCGGGTCGAGGCCGCTGAGGCGCGAGACCATGGCCGTCATCGTGTGGAACCCTGGAGGGTAGAGCAGATACGGCTCGATCCTCCCCTCGATCATCATGCGGTTCGCCATCACCGCGTGGGAGTAGTGGTCCACGCCTCGAATGAAGGGCCACTCGTGCAGCGTGGGCCCGAGGTAGCCGCGGGCGAGCACCACCACGAGCACGGCCGGCAGCGCTATCCGGCGCGACAAGGGCGGAAAGAAGAGCGCTGGGAGCCCGGCGCCCTCGTCCGCGGAAGAGCCTTGAGGCGCTTGCGGCTCCGCCCAGCGGGACAGGAATAGCTGGAAGAGCCCGGCCGCGAGCACCAGCGAGGAAACCAGGATCAGGACCCGCCAGCCCGGGACGACCGCGCCCGTGATCGGGGGCAGGACCGGCTCGCCGGGGACGGCGCCGATCAGGACCCCCATCGCGAGGCCGAACGCGGGCACGAGCAGTGCCAGCGTCGGCACGCTCAGCGGTGAGGCGGGCAGGGGGATCAGGGGCTCGTTCGAGCCCTTGGCTGGACCGAAGCGGAGGTACGCCGCGAGCCCGGAAAAGAACACGACCGGCGCGGAGATGGAGGCCACGGCCAGCGTGACACCCGTGTTCAGGAGGTACACCGGTACAAGTGCCGCGACCGGGACCAGCGCCATCGAGAGCGCCGCCGAGTAGACGACCCGCTCCGCGCGGTCCTCGGAGGCGCGCAAGAGCCCGGCCCAGAACCAGCCGGGCGCGACCGCGACGATGAGCGCCGCGAGAAGCGCCCGGATCAGGTCAAAGAGCACCCGTCATCCTCGTGTACGGTAGCGAAAGCACGCCGGATAGCTTAACAAGCCATCGCAAAGTCGCCACCCGTTCTACGCGCTCGGGAGGAATTGAACCAACTTTTTACGTGTCTTTAGGCCCCCGTTAACCTCGGCGCCCTCTTCGGGCGGGGGTGCGAGCCGGGATGGTTCTGGGCCGGAGGCGCTAGGCTTCGCGGCGCGCGAAGATCACGACGCTCCCGTTCTCGTAGGCCGTCCGGTACAGGTCCTCGTGGCGCCCGAAGAGGCGCCAATCCAGGCCGGGGTAGCGTTTGTGGAACACGACGTAGCGGACGTCGTTCTCCTCGACGACGCGCTGTGCGCGCTCGCCGGCCGGGTCGTACATCACCGAGAGCGCGTCCCACAGCGGCTTGGCCCCGAAGGGCGGCAGGTCCCTGGCGCGGCGTATCCGGGCGGCGTCGTAAGACTGCATCCCGGTGTATTCGCCCATAGCTAGCATCCCGCGGCTCGGGACATACTCGAGGTACGGTGTGGCGACGATGCTGCCGCCTGTGTTGTGCTCCTCGAGCCACTTGCCCGCGGCGACGACCTCCGGCGGGGCCGGCCTGTCCTTGGGGCGCGCGCTTGGTCCGGCGGCCTCCTCCAGGTTGAGTGCAGCCTGCGCCCCCACGAGGGCCGCCGAGAGTAGCGCCGTAGTTAGGGCCGCCACGAAGACGTCCCGCCCGTGCGCCCGCGAAGACCAGAGGGACCGCAGGACGGTGACGAGGGCGAGGGCCGCGAGCAGCGCCAGGGGCACGCCCAGGTCGCGCTCGAAGCGGTCCGGGAAGCCGCTGTAGGACGTCAGGCTTCCGACGAACAGCAGCACGGTCCACGTGAGGAGGGTGAGGCGGGCCAGGGTGTCGGTCAGGTTCGGCCCCTTACTGCGGGCGGCGACAAGGAGCATCACGCCGAGCAGGCCGAGCCAGAGGACCGGGTGTGAGAGCGTCATCAGGAAGTGTGCGGGGCCGTTGGCGGGTTTCGTGCCTATGGCCATCGCCACGGCCTCGCCCCCCCGGCCGGTCTCCGAGCCGCCCAGCATCCCAGCGACTAGGCTCGGCAGGTCGTAGGTGTCCCAGGCGTACAACACCGAGAGGAGAAAGAGCAGGGTGAGCGAGGCCAGCAGGGAGACGCCCTTCCGGCGGTCCTTGAGTAGCAGGTAAGGCAGGAAGAACACGGAGACCAGCCCGAGTATCACCGCGAGGCTGTAGCTCGCTATCTGGTGGTAGAGAACCGCCGAGGAGCCGATCAGGGCCAGCAGGAGGCCGCCGCGGGCGGAGGGCGAAGCGTACATCCCTGCCAGCGCGGCCAGCGCCAGCACGATCAAGAAGTATTCCCCTATAAAGTTGGGGTAGCGCGCCTCCGCGAAGTGCATGTACGTACCGCCGAGGAGCAGGCCGCAGAAGAGGGCTGCGGCGACGCCGTACTCGAAGCCCCAGAGTCTGCGCGCCAGCGCGTAGAGGGCCAGCGCGCCCAGCAGCGGCAGCGTGGGGGCCACGATCGGGAATACCCCGAGCGGCTCGAACCCGCTGAGGCGCGAGATCAGGGCGGTAAACAGGTGGAAACCCGGAGGGTAGAGCATGAACGACTCGTTGCTCCCCTCGGTCATCATCATGCCCGTCATCACCGCGTGCTCGTAGCGGTCTATGCCCCTCGGATAGGGCCAGCCCTGCACCACCGGGCCGAGGTAGCCGCGCGCGAGCACCAGCAGGAGCACCGCCGAAAGAAGCGCGTAGCGCGTCGCCGCAGAGACCCCTGGACCCGAACCCTCCGCCTGCTCTTCCCGCCCGACTGCCTGCCGGCGAATCGACCACCAGTAGGTCGCCCCGGCGGCGACGATTAGGAGCGCTATCGGGATCATTACCCAGTCGCCGGTCACCACGCCGGTGAGCATCCCCAACGCCAGCGCCAGCCCGGCGGCGAGCGGCACCAGCGCGGGAAGCCCGGGCGGTGAGGGGGGCCTGAGGAGGGGTGCCTCCTCCCCCTTGGCCGGTCCGAGGGCCAGGTAGGCGGTTAGCCCCGTCAGGAACACCAGCACTGCTGAGGCAGCGGCCACCGCGGAGGTGACGCCCGTACCGAAGAGGTACACTTGCGCGAGGGCCACGGCCGGCACTAGCGTCAAGGAGAGCGCGATGGCGTAGGCGAGGCGCTCGGCGTAATCCTCGGAGGCGAGCAGGCACCTCGTCCAGAACCAACCAGGCAAGACCCCGACCAGGAGAGCCACCGGGAGGACCTGGATCAGGTCAGAGAGCACGCGCCGCTCCCCGAACCCCATCCGCGGCGGTTTTACCGGGGACCGATGACCTCTCCCCGGCTCGGTCGCCGGTGCCTCTCAGGGCCTGCGTGACCACCGGCACACGCCGCCGCGCCGAACTTCTGGAGGTGGACTCGCGCATCTTCAGAATGTATAACAGTTATTTAATCTTGGTTAAACCCGGGATCTGGTGCCCCCAAGACTCGGGTGGCGCCTGCAGGGAGCCTTCTCGGGGTATATAGGTTATGTAGGTACAGGTTGTTCGAACGGGCTTCAGGAGAGCCGCTCGGACCATACGAACGCGGTGGCCAGATTGAACCGGGCTAAGAGACAACTGCTGGTGGGGATCTATGCGCTCCTTGGGCTGGCCGCGGTGTGCGCGCTCGGCGCCTGCTTTCCGGCAGCCGAGGGGCAGCAGGCGGCGGCGGAGGCCAAAGAGGAGCCGGAGCCCCCTAACGTGGTCCTGATCCTCACCGACGATCTGGCCCTCGAAGACGTAAACGAGGATGCGCTGGTGAACATGCCCAACCTGCGGTCGCTGATGGAGAACGGCACGACCTTCGAGAACGCCTTCGTATCCAACTCCCTGTGCTGCCCCAGCCGGGCCACCATTCTGCGCGGCCAGTACACTCACAACCACCAGATTTTGAGCAACGAGCCCCCGCGCGGGGGCTTTGAGAAGTTCCGCTTTCTCGGCCACGAGGACTCGACCATGGCCACCTGGCTGCAGGAGCGGGGCTACAGGACGGCGTTCTTCGGGAAGTACATGAACGGCTACAGCGATACCCACGTGCCCCCCGGATGGGACGAGTGGTACGGGGTTGCCGGCAACTACCTGAGCCACATGCTCAACGAGAACGGGCACATCGTCAACTACGATCCTGAGACCGACTACGACACCGACATCCTCTCTGATAAGGCCTCCGACTACGTGGAGCGCACGGCCGGCGCCGACCCGCCCTTCTTCACCACGGACAGGTCTTTCCTCATGTGGATCGGCACGAAGGCCCCTCACCAGCCCGCCACCCCCGCCCCCCGCCACGAGGACGACCTCAAGGAGGTCCCGCTGCCGCGGCCGCCCTCCTTCGACGAGAAGGACATCTCAGATAAGCCGAGATGGGTTGGCGACAACCCGCCGCTGAGCGCCGAGCAGAAACAGTACATGGAGGAGCTCCACCGCAAGCGCCTGCAGTCAATGCTGGCCGTAGACGACATGATCGGGGACCTAATCGAGGCGCTCCGCCAGAGCAACGAATTGGACAACACCTACATCTTCTTTACCTCAGACAACGGCTTCCACCTGGGCCAGCACCGTCTGGGGGCGGGCAAATGGACGGCCTACGAGGAGGACATAAGGGTCCCGCTCGTCGTGCGTGGCCCCGGCGTACCCGAAGGCCGGACGCTCGAGCACCTGGTGCTAAACAACGACCTGGCACCCACCTTCGCCGACCTCGCCGGGGCGAAGCCCCCCTCATTCGTGGACGGGCGCTCGCTGAAGCCGCTGCTGGACGCGGAGCCCACTCCGGAAGAAGACTGGCGTCAGGCCTTCGTCGTGGAGGCCGTCGCGGAGCGCAGCGGGGTGGCCCAGGCTCCGTTCGTCAACGAGAGTTCTGTGAGGCCACTGCTCACCGGCGACCCGCTTCCAAAGGACTGGCGGCGCACCTCGGCCGCGACCGCGGAGCTGCATGAGGGGTGGGGAAGGCCGTGGCTCAAGGCCCTAAGAACGGAGAACTACCTCTACGTAGACTACAAGACCGGCGAGCATGAACTGTACGACCTCAGAAAAGATCCGCACCAGCTGCACAACTACTACAAGACCGCGTCTCCGAGGCTGATAAAGCGACTCGAAGCGCGGCTGGATACGCTGCGGCAGTGCGCAGGCGCGGAGTGCCGCGTCGCGGAGAACGGCTAACCGCCCGGCTACTGCCGGGTTCGGGGCTTCCCTTGGGGCTCCACGTCTAGGGTTTCCTTCCGGGAGGGATTAGCTCGTAGAGGGCACCCTCCACCCTCGTTGTGGTCCAGCCGGCGTCGTAGAGCCCTGCAGGGGAGATCCCGTCCTCCTCCAGGATGTAAACGGGCCCCTTCTCGGCCGCTTTTCGAGCCGCGGTGACCCCCGAGAAGTCGTCCGTCCCGTACCGGCGGTCCGTGGTCGGGAGGTCTATGTCGTCGGGCCAGACTATATCCGCGTAGCCAATGTCTCTGTTGTGCCAGAAGGGGTCAACCAGGGTGAGGTCTCGACGCCGCTCTTCGACGAGCACCATGTACCAGAGCTCGCTCCGGTGGTGCAGGATGGTGGCGCCGCGGGCGGCGTTGTCCGCCACGGCCTCGATCCTCTCGCGCCCCAGGTAAGCGTCGCTCATATCGTTCTCCGCGTACTTCGCCCGCACGCTGGACAGGGGTAAGAGGAGGAGCCCTACCGAGAGGACGCTGAGGACCAGGCCCATCGGAACCCTGGGTAGCCCGGCGAGCAGCGACCCGGCCAGCTCCAGCAGGGTGCCAAAGCCCAAGGCTGCCCACAGGCACAGCACCAGGTAGGTGGGGATGAAGTACAGGTGGATGTCCGGGATGTCGTTCCCGAGTGAGTAGAAGAGCCAGCCGAAGAACAGAAACCCGAAAAGCCCAGCGCCCGCGCGATCCCGGAAGAACATGGCCGCCGCGCCCGCGAGCGTGACCATGACGACGAGGGGGTTCATGTTGTCCATCAGGTTCCCCCAGTAGAACGCCAGTCGCCCCGGAAGCTCCGCGGGCCCGAAGGCGAAGAACGTGCCGGTCAGGTTACCCCCGCTGACGATGTACCAGAATCGCTCGAGGTTCGTGGGATTGTTCCCTTCGAAGGGAGCATTCATCCAGGCCCTGACGGGCAGGTACAGATAAGGCGTCAGGCCGAGGAAGAAGAGGCCGGCGGCCTTGAGCATAAGCCTCCACTCGAGCAGCTTGCGCCAATCGACGAGCCCGACGTAGAGCAGAGAGGCGGGCAGGAGCAGCCCGCTGGTCAGGTGGTTTGTGAGGCACAACCCCGTCAGCAGGGCGGAGATCAGCAGGTAGCAGTCTCTGCGGTGCTCCCGCCAGAAGAGCAGCGCGAGCACGGTGAGCGCCAAGAACAAGGCGTTCAAGGTGTAGACCTCGGCGATGACCGCCTGGGACCAGAGGGCGGTCCCTAGCCCGAAGGTCAGGGCGCCGACAGCCGCGGCGGCGACCCTGCGGCTCAACAGGAGGCCCGCCGCGTAGACCACCAGCACCGCCAGCGCCGCCCAGGCAGCGGAGGCGAGGTTCGCTCGATAGGCCACGTCGCCCACTGGAAGGTACGTGAAGAGGTGTGACAGCATCAGGTAGGTCGGGTAGCCAGTCGGATGCGAGATACCCAGCACGGCGACCTGCACCTGGAGCATCGCGGCGTCGAGCAGATCCGGCGAACTGTAAGGGAGAACCGTAGGCGCCAGCGTCATCACGTAGAGCACGAACGCCAGCAGGGAGATCCCTACCCCCGCCAGGGCCGCCACACCGAAACGCCACTTCCCTAAGGGCGCCGCGTCTTTCAGCGAGAAGGTCGCCTCGTCGTGTTCTTTCTCCAATGCCACGGTTTGCAGAATCCTTTGCCAGTACTTTGAGCGAGGGCTATTGTACTCGTCTGTGGCGTGGTATGTTAATCTAGCTTAATCTACGTTAATATGTTGTCCACCGGATGGTATGCTTGGTGGGCCGCTCGAGCCGAGTCCGGAGGCGAGTTTGTGTAGCGTAACCGGGCGCCGCGACGGTTAAATGGAGCGTTCACTCCCGTTCAGTACTCTTTTAACCGTTTTTGCCTTACAATCGGCGGCTGGCGGTACAGATATTTGGGTTGGGTTCGATCTCGAGAAGGATCCGGACACGTACGAGAAGGGAGCACGGATGGCAAAAGTACTGGTTCTAGGTGGTGACGGCTACTGCGGTTGGCCGACTTCCTTGCACCTCTCCGAGGTGGGCCATGAGGTCGTCATCGTGGACAACTGCGTCAGGAGGACCATCGACCACGAACTGTCGGCAGCGAGTCTGACGCCCATCGCGGATCTCAAGGACCGGGTCAAGGCCTGGCGAGAGGTGAGCGGGCAGACCGTCGGGGTCGAGTTCGGGGACCTGCTCGACTGGGAGTTTGTC
>DASQVA010000065.1:0-2420 GCA_035641035.1 Rubrobacter sp.
GCTCTACGACTGGGCCTTCACAGGACACAACTTCCCCATGGTCGGAAGCGGCAACAACCGCTACCAGCTCCTGGACGTCGAGGATCTCTGCGAGGCCATCTACCTGACGCTCACGCTCCCGGAGATCCGGATCAACGACACCTTCAACATCGGGGCCAGAGAGTTCACGACGATGAAGGAGGACTACCAGGCCGTCCTCGACTACGCCGGGCACGGCAAAAAGGTGGTCGGTTTCCCGGCAGCGCCCGCGATCTGGGGACTCAGAGTTCTGGACAGGCTGGGGCTCTCGCCGCTCTACAAGTGGGTCTACGAGACGGCCTCTAAAGACTCGTTTGTCTCTATCGAGAAGGCCGAGCGGGAGCTGGGCTTCGAGCCTAGATACTCCAACAAGGACGCCCTCTTGAGGAACTTCCGGTGGTACATCGAGAACCGGGCGCAGTTCGAGAACGCCTCCGGCGTCTCGCACCGCGTGCCCTGGAGTCAGGGTGCTATCGGGCTGCTCAAGCGTTTCTTCTAGCCGCCCGGCGACGCGCTACGACGTGCTCGTTCCTATATCAAGTTACATATTTTTTCTTCGAAGCGCTCTCAAAGTGATCCAAGAGCCCTTTTCCCGTAGAATAGAGGATAGCGAGTCGGTTCAGCTGCTGCGCTTCGTCGCTCTTCGGCTGCTTTCACGTCAACGCCGACCCGCAACCTTTAAGACGCTCTACCGGCGCAATCGTTACGGTCTATACTGGGAAATTAACCTAACAGCCGCGCCGCCGCCCGGTCTACCATCCATGTCGCCCCGCCCTTCGGCCAAACGAGCTTTGCAGGGTACTCGTACGGGTTCGTATCGCCTTCGAGTATTTTCTCCAGCGCCCCGGCCTTGCCCTCGCCAGCGACCAGAAAAACTATCCTCTTCGCCGCGTTTATAGCCGGGACGGTCAGCGTCAGGCGGACGGTGCCCAGCCTCTCGACCGGGTTCTCAACGACGAAGCGGTCGGTAACGTCGAGCGCCGGGGTGCTCGGAAAGAGGCTCGCGGTGTGGCCGTCCTCCCCGATCCCGAGCAAGACGAGGTCGAAGCGTGGCGTACCGCCGAAGTAAGTTCTCAACTCCTGCTCGTAGAGGGTGGCGGCCTTCCGGGGGTCGAGCTCGCCGCGCATCCTTCGGACGCTCCCCACAGGCACTTGCGAGAGCAGCGCCTCGTAGGCCGTGCGATAGTTCGAGTCCTCGTGGTCGGGGGCCACGGTACGTTCGTCGCCGAAGAAGGCGTGGACCCCATTCCAGTCGAGGGCGTCTCGGTACCCCGTCGCGAGCAGCTCGTAGAGGGCCTTCGGGGTCGAGCCGCCGGCGAGCGCCACGGTGAAGCCCCCCTTCTCCCGTATGCTCTTCGCGGCCGCTTCCGCGAATCTCTCCGCGGCGCCCCGAGCGAGCTCTCGTGGGTTCTCGAAGACGTGGATGGTTGATCGGCTCAAAGGTTCAGTTTGATCGGCTCAAAGGTTCAATAACTTCACGGCTCTTCTCAAAGCAGACTCGTAGGTTTCGTCCCGGCCCGGGAACCTGAGCTCCTCACCGAGCAGGGCGCCCAGGCCGAAAGAACCCAGATTGACCGTGCGTTCGCCCACGAACTCGTTGCCACGCATTACGGTAGAGCGAGCATCGGCATGCTTCTCGCGGCGCGAGATCTGGACCCGGAAGGTGAGCTCCTCGGAGAACAGACAGACCCGGTCCAGAGCGAGGTCGGGCGGACCCGGGGCGAGCTCGACGGTCACGCCGCCGGAGGGGCCGGCAAAGCGGAACGCGCGGCCCTTTTCCGTACGGCTAGCCGATTCCGGGCACCAGCCCAAAGCGTTGGAGAGCCAGCTCACAAAGAGCAGGGCCTGGCATTCGCCGACACGGCTGTGCAGGATCTCCGCGTGCCGGATCCTGGCCAGCTCCCCGGCCCGTTTCGGGGGAGCGAAGAGGTCCGTGACGAGCGAGCGCCAAGACAAAAGGGCGGCCCACTGAAGATCCCCTACCGCCGGGACGCCGTCGTGCTTCAATAGATCGGCCACGGCCCGCAAGGAAGCTTCGCAGTCCTCCACAGCGCCCGAGTCTAGTACGAGGCGGTCCGCCAAAGCCGCCATGCCGTCGCATTCCGGCGAGAGGGGCACCTCGCCGTTCGGGTACCACAGAAAGACAGGGAGGTCGGGGATGAGGAGGGGTCCCGCGAGGCTTTCAAGGTGCCTGGCGGGCGGCCCTTCAACGTGGACCTTGACCTGCTCGGCGCAGACCTGGTTGCCGCTGGGCATCCCGCGTCTCAGGCCGCAGAAGGCCGAGAGCCCAACCTCCAGGTTCGCCTCTTCTTCGTCGGGGTCGGAGATGATGAGCACGACCTTGGATGGGTAGCGCCCGGAAAGCTCGGAGACGAGGCGCGTGACGCCCGGTGCGGACTCCT
>DASQVA010000066.1:0-3475 GCA_035641035.1 Rubrobacter sp.
GCCGGTAAGAGCCCAACCCGAAGCTGTCACCGCTTCGTTCCTTCTGGAAGATTACGGTGAGCTGGGGCTAGAGGTGAAGCGGAACTTGGCGGATCCAACGATCTTTATGTCCTGGGGCGCGGTCCTGTACGTCCAGGGGCCACCGCCACAGGTGAGGAAGCAGATCGACCGCGAGGCGTCGAGGCGGGAGCGAGGGACCAGCGGATAGCGGAGATCCGCGCGGCCGGCAGAGCCGGTCCGAAGCTGGATCCCGGGAAAGTGGATGCTCCTACGTGGCTGATTCCTTTCCTCTGTACTCACCATACGATATTAGTTTGCTTTGTTAAGAATTTATTTGGCCTATACTTGATACAAGTATGGTTTACGGGGGATGCCGTTCAGAAATCGCAAAGTCTCCTGAGCGTCCGCGCCCTGCTGATCGAGGGCAGCGCCGACCGGCTAGGGTGGACGATAACTTAAGGAAGCTCAGCGCCGTTTGCTCACCGGAAAAGAGTATTGTTCTAATATTGTGAGACACCTTGATCAGTCTGCTTAAATTCTCCTTCGATAACAACTTGGTGTCGCGGCGGGTGAGAATCGTAGTTTAACAGGCGCGTTACCGTAGCCAGTAAAGTGCTCTAGAAGGATGAGTTGTTTACGATACTGTCCGGTGTGAACCGTCATCTCAAACCACAAAATTCTCCCAAGAGGTCTGCAACTCGAGAGCCTGAGCATCCAGACCGGTAAGGTAACCTTCTTCCCGAGCTCCAGTGCGGTGAGGACGCAGGGTCCGGAGAACCCTTACGGTAGCATAGGGGGGAGCATAGACTGAATACGTACTTGTACATAAGATAGAAAGCTGGCTTCCCCGAAGGGGCCGGAGACCACCACGCGGTAGGCACTATAGGACCGGCCCGGTCCAGAATGCGAGCGACCTGTACTCTGGTGGCGACGAATCCGAATATTTCGGAGGTACGGTATGGGCGTCGAGCGACTTGAGCTTGTCGAGTTGATAGAGGGCGAAGTGGCGCAGCTGTCGCCGCAAGGCCGTGATCTGTGGGAAATGCTAGAGCTAGCGGCCGCGGATGCTCCCGAGCAGGCCACCCCGCCGACGATACCGCCACCGACACCGGAGACTCATGCGGTGCTCAAGCGCATATCCGAGGAACTACCGCCGGAAGAGCAAGGCATCATTGAGCGCTTAATAGAGTTAAGCGTCGGGTTGGAGGGGTCCGATGTCGCGGAGCGTCAAGGCAGGACAGGAGAGCGACAACGAAACCGGGCGGTGATACTCGCAGCAGGGATCAAGGACCGCATAGCGGGGATACAGACCGAACCTTATGGGACCCCGGAGGAGGCGGTAGCCAGGCTTAAGGAACCCTAATAACTTCCGACACGTTGATTAGAATGCAGGGGGCCGGGGGAGCCGTTTACCCCCGGCCTGATCTCCGACGTTTGCAGGAACGTATGGTTCCGGGCAAATTGTACGTTAGCGAGAGCGAATGCCTCTACCGGGATAGCGCGCCGATCCGCGCCACCCGTCGCGGCGGTCGTGCAGCGTACTCGCTCCAGCCTTTCTTTAGACGGTTCCTAAGACGTGAGAACCACCTTCATCGCGTTCGTGTTTGCAGCGTCGGCGAACACATCGTAGGCGTCCATGATCTCGTCCAGCTTGAAGTGGTGGGTGCCAAGTACCGTCGGATTCAGACGCCCCTCGGCAACCAGCTTGAGAAGGGTTGGAGTGGAGGACGTGTCGACTAACCCGGTGGTAATGGTGATGCTCTTGATCCAAAGCGTCTCCAGATGAAGTGTCGCGGGACGACCATGGACCCCGATGTTCGCAACATGCCCACCGGGACGCACGAGCTCGGTGCACAGCTCGAAGGTCTCCGGCACCCCGACTGCCTCCATCACTACGTCGGCCCCGAGCCCGTCGGTCATCTCCTTGATCTTCTCGACCGGATCTTCGAAAGAGTTGTTGATGGTGGCGTCAGCCCCGAGCTGACGGGCACGCTCCAGCCGCGAGCCATCCATGTCTATCGCGACGATCCTGCCCGGTCCGTAGAGCTGGCCGGTCATGATCGCCGCGAGCCCCACGGGCCCGGCACCGACCACGGCGACGGTGTCACCTGGCTTGACCGTACCGTTCAACACCCCGATCTCGAAACCCGTCGGCAGGATGTCGGCGAGGTACAGTACCTGCTCATCGGAGATCCCCTCCGGAACCTTGTAGAGGCTGTTGTCGGCGAACGGTACCCGCGCGTGCTCGGCCTGCACCCCATCCACCAAATGGCCCAAGATCCAACCACCTCCGTTGAGGCACTGGCTGTACATCCCCCGCTTGCAAAACCCGCAGCGCCCGCAAGCCGAGATGCAAGAGACCAGGACCTTGTCCCCCTCCCGCACGTTCATGACGGCCGCCCCGGTCTCGACGACCGTGCCAACGGCTTCGTGTCCCAAGGTGCGCCCATCGGTCACCGTGGGAACGTCTCCCTTGAGTATGTGCAGGTCCGTGCCGCAGATGGTCGTGGTATCGATCTTGACTATCGCGTCAGTTGGAGCTTCGATCTTGGGGTCCGACTTCGATTCCCACTTCTTGTTCCCCGGGCCGTGGAAAACCAGCGCTTGCATGACGTTACCCCCTTCTCGCTTTCTTCAATGAAACGTATATTACTATAGCTATCGGCCAGGAGCCCTCCCTAACCGTACGATCCTCCCCGGAGCATGCGATGATCCCTACGTCCTGCCTATCGCGCACACCGCCTGTACGGCAGGGTCTTCCCGATAGAAGCCCGTACAGGCGAACTTCCGAGAATCCCGTACAGGCGACGTTCGCAGAACAGCTCTTCTACGCACTTGGGTGAATAAGGCCGCTCAGGGCCGCCAGGCGGGGAAGCCCTCGTAAGCGGAGCCGTCAATAAGCTTCGTGAGGCCCGAGCCGTCCGCATTCATCACGTAGATCTCGCCTTTGTCCTTGGTGCCGTCTGAGGTGAAGGCTATGCGGGTGCCGTCCGGAGACCACGTAGGCGGCCAGTGGTCTTCTAAGAGTGGTACGGATAGCCGAATATCCGCCCGAGCTTGCCACAAACCATCGAGTTGATTTCATTCGTAGTGCTTGGTTTGAGACCACAGCTCCACGACAGGGGCCAGCGGTTTCGTGCCCACGTACACCGGCACATCGTTCTCCTCGGGTACGCAATAGCGGCAAGTGATGGTGGCGGCCCTCTCGACGCCCGCGTAGACCCGCTCAACGTCGCCGCGGGGAAATCCCGACAGTAATCATCACCTCCCCTGTGCATCCGCCGAGCCCCCAGAGGTAATAGTTGTTGTGCCCGCTTACGGCCGGTGGAGGCCTATACCGCTCGCCCAGGAAGTTCAGCGCGCTAGCCTCCCCATAGTTGGAGGTGAAGACGCAGGCACGAGAGCGCTTTGCGGCGGGGAGGTCGTCATGCACGCTCGCGACGGTGTGTACCATAGTGTTTATCCGAACCGGTCC
>DASQVA010000067.1:0-5374 GCA_035641035.1 Rubrobacter sp.
CGACCTGTACAACCTCGCCACCGCTCTGGACCCGGCGCTCGTGGCCCTAACCCGCGCCTGCCCCTTCTACGAAGGAGGCATAGATGGGCTCGCCGCCAGGACGGTGCACTACAGGGGCATCTTCGGTCTCGATGGTGTGTACACCAACGTGCAGGAGGTCGGTGCCCTTAGCGCTTACGCGAGCTGTGTGAAGGATCTGGCCGATCAGCAGAGGGCACGGTACGTAGCCTGGTTCGCGGCGATGGACCTGGCTGGGGTGGAGCGCCGCCTCTTCGCGTCCACGGGGGGCGCTAAGCACAGAGCTTCGTGGAATCCTGTCCGCCTGAACCACCACGGGACCCTCGAGATCAGGAGCATGGACAGCAACTACCCGGAGGTGATCCTGAGGGTTTGCTCCCTCATCTGCGGCGCGGTCGACCGGGTCAGGTCTCAACATCTGAAGGTAAGGCCGAGTCATGAGGTGCGCACCGTGCAGCTCGACGGAGACGTACTTCTCGTGCCTCATTTCTCGTACCTCAGCGGCGAACTCCTCAGCGCCGCCATTACCGGTGGAGTGAATGATCACAGGATCAAGTCCTATCTGGACTCTGTCATCGGGTTCGCCTCTGCGTTCGTGGAGGAACCGGAAGCTATCGGCCTGCTTGATGGTACGGGAATCTACGAGACAACCGAGTCCGAGATTCTTAAAACCTTTTCACCTTTGAGGGTCTCCGTGACTCGATACGAGGGCCTGTTATTGGTGCGGGAGGCTTGCCGTCGGCTGAAGGAGCAGGTCTCGTCTCTGCACCACAGGCATGACCAGACGCCACAGGCGAGTGAGCGTAACCCGGGAGGCGCGAATGATTAGTACTGGGGAAGCCACCGCTTTATCTGTCAGTGGGGGGCGACGAGCTTGGCGATCGGTTCGCTCCGGTCTCCTCGAAGGAACGCAAATGAAGACAGGAGGATAGCTACGTCACGTTCGGAGCTGGAACAAAGCACTCTACTACCCACGGTATGGAGGTGAGCCGTAAGCTGATCGGAAGCTCATCCAGGGCTAGCTACGGACCATCACGATGACTTGTGCGAGAAGCAAAGGAGAGAGATGGGCTAGGTCCCTGAGGAGAGTAGCCGGTACGGCCAACATACGGGAAGAGGATGCGATGAGCGAACGGCAAAGGGAACGGGCAACCAAACAGGAGGCCGATGGTCACGCGGGTTCGAGCAGCGTCGCAGCGCCACGGGGCGCCAGGGTCGAACGCGCCCTGGCGCGCACCAGTGACGCGCCGTTGCGGGAAGGTAACAAGCTCGCGCTGCTAAAGAACGGCCCCGACACCTACGAGGACTGGCTCGCGGCCATAGGGCGCGCGCGACACTGGGTTCATCTCGACAACTACATCTTCGAGAACGACGAGATCGGACACAGGTTCGCCGATGCGCTTTCGGCAAAGGCGGCCGAGGGCGTGCGCGTGCGGGTGCTCCACGACTGGTTCGGTTGCCTGGGCGTGCCGCGTTCTTTCTGGAGAGGCCTCAGGGAAGCCGGCGTAGAGGTCAGGGCGGTCAACCCGCCAGCGTCTGGACCGCCGCTCGGGGCGATCAGACGCGACCACCGAAAGTTGGTCGCCGTTGACGGTGAGTACGCCTCGACGGGCGGCGTGTGCATCGCCGACGGCTGGATGGTGACCTCCCCAGAGACAGGGCTGCCCTACAGGGACACCGCGGTCAGCGTCAGAGGGCCGGCCGTGGCCGACATAGACCGCGCTTTCGCCGGCGTGTGGGATGAGACGGCTGAGAGGCTGCCCGACGATGAGCGCCCCGACGCGAATGACATCCAGGTGGCGGGGGAGAAGGCCGTGCGCCTGGTCGTCCAGGAGCCGCGCAGGATGCGCACCTTGCGTATGCTTGAGTTGCTCACAGCCGGGGTGGATAATCGGCTCTGGATCACCGACCCGTACTTCCTCTCCATGCCGATACTTACCCAGTCGTTGATGGCGACGGCGCGCGACGGCGTGGACGTGAGGGTCCTCACGCCAGCGACCAACGACATAGCCTGGATAGGCAGGGCCTCGCGCACCGGTTACCGGCAGTTCTTGGAGGCGGGGGTCCGCATCTTCGAGTACGGTGGCCCGATGATCCACGCTAAGACGATCGTGGCCGACGGCTGGTGGTCGAAGGTGGGCTCGACGAACCTGAACTTCAGTAGCCTGGCCGCCAACTGGGAGATAGACCTGGTGGCCGAGGACACCGACTTCGCACAGCAGATGGAGCAACTCTTCGAGGATGACATCTCCAACAGTAGGGAGGTACGCCTGGAAGGGTCTGGGCAACACCGAAGGGTGCGGCCCGACCGCCAGGTGGACACCAGCGACAGAAGGGTCCGCTCTGGTGTCGTCGGTGGCGGCACGGGATCCGGGGCCACCGTAGCGAGGGTGGGAACCACCATCCTTGCGAAGGGCTCTGCACCTCTTCAGACTCACGAGCACGCCCTCGCCACAGCGGCAAGCGGCGCCCTGCTCGCGGCGTCGTTGCTCGGCGCCCGCTTTCCGCGCATCGTCGCCTGGCCGCTGTCGGCCGCGGGCGCTTTTCTCGGAGGCTTGGGCCTGATGCGCGCGGCACGGTCGACGCTCTCCGAGCGCGAGCCGGTCAGCGATCCAGATCGCACAGGGTCGGACACAGCATAGCCGCCCGCTATTAAAGCTCCTGGCGTTAAGGAGGCGGAAGCGTCAGTGCTGGAGGCTCACCTCCCGAAGCACATCTACAAGAACCGAGGACACCGCGTCGACGCCGGCCAGCGGTTGATGCAGGCCACCAGCGACATCTTCCTCGGGTGGCTTCGCGGAAAAACAAGCCGCGACTACTACTGGCGCCAGCTGCGAGACATGAAAGTCTCGGCGAAGATAGAGCGCATGTCGTCCGAAGAAATGGTCCTTTGTGCGGGCTTCTGTGGCTGGGCGCTGGCTCAAGTGCACGCTCGCTGAGGCGAGCGCGTGCAGATCTGGGCCTACCTCGGCAAGAGCGAGCGTTTCGATAGAGCGATCGGCGACTTCGCGGAGGCCTACGCCAACCAGACCGAGCGGGACCATGCGGCTCTCTGCGCGGCCGTAGAGTCGGGCAGGCTGGCAGAAGATGATGTGGGTGCCTGAGAAATGTCGCAGATCCCGTAGAGCGCAAGAAAGGCGGGCAGCCGGCAGCAAGCGGAAGAAGAAGCCCCATGAAGCTCAGCACCTCCACAACGCCGCGGATGGCTCGGAGTGGGAGTAGGTGTGACGGTACTCGGGGAAGACCCAACACATAATCCCCTAGGGGAGATACGCCCTTGGGGGATGTTGGCGTGGGAACAACACCTCATACTGTCTGCAGCAGTGTTCCTGGAGCAGGAGGAGACGTGATGCTGGAAACTCCAAGATGGCTGGTGATGTTCCTCTTTGGCACAGCATTAGTCGCGCTGGTCGCGTTAGTACTATATTTTCTAGCTTAGTAGGTTGTGAAAAGCTTGGCCCGACTTTCTCAGAGTCCAACTGGATATCGAGCGCAAAAAGGACTTTTTCATCTGCTTCCGTATCTACGGAGCGGACGAACACCCTTACCTGATGAAGTGGACCCGGCCTGCGCCTCAGAGGCCCTTCCTGTCTCGCCACCATGACTCGGCAGAAGCCGGCAACCATTAGCAGCGCCTGTGTATCTAACTGCCTCAAATCAATGGCCCCTTTGGGAATCTGCTCAAGTCCCAGCGGCATCCCGGAGGCAGCTGCCACCCCTATAATCAGCTGCCATGGATAAGATCTTCACGCTGATCGAGCATTACGGGTACCTGTTCGTCTTCTTCGGCGTGATGCTCGGATGTTCGGGCATCCCTTTTCCGGGCGCAACCATCCTCCTAGCCGCTGGCATTCTGGTTCAGCAGGGCCACCTGCAACTCGGAGAGGCCATAGTGTTTGGCCTCCTTGGGGCCATCATCGGCAGCCAGATCGGTTACTGGGCAGGCCGTCGAGGGGGACGATCGTTCGTCTTGAAGTGGGGGCGCTACATAAAGATCACCCCAGAGCGCCTCGGGCGAGTCGAACGGTTCTTCGTACGCTACGGTGGGATGGCCGTCTTCGCGTCCCGTTTCGTCTCGGTCTTCCGCGTACTCGGAGGGCCGGTTGCAGGCATAAGCCGTATGCGCAGGGGTACATTCTTCCTCTACAGCGCTCTCGGCGGGATGGTGTGGGCTGCGGTGGTTGTCTTGGTAGGATACGTTTTCGGTCAAAGTTGGGCCGAGACGCGGCATTGGACGGGAAGGGGCCCCCTCCTGCTTGCTCTCCTACTCGCTGTGGCGCTAAGCCTCTATCTCGCCTACCGGTGGGTGCTCCGCTACAGGGGGTCATAGGCGGTGTGGGAGTCGCCCCGCGTGGACGGGACCGCCCACACGCCCGGCTGCAGCTCGTGGACCCCGCCGGCGTTAAACGTCGATTTTGAAGCCGTGCATAACGGACCGTCTGTCGCTCGTGACCTTCCCCGAGCACCACTACTAGTACCGATGAACACGTACCCTATGCTGTAGGCTCTTCCGGTAGCCCACACAGCAAATCCCCGAAAGAGGAGAGTTCGCTTGCCAACTCCCGTCAACAGCCAACATGTAGACGAGCGTCTGGAGGAGTTGTACCGAAGGCACTTGCTCGTAGGTGAAGACAGCGTTGCGAACTACTATGAGTCAGGGCGCGGATACTACAATCCAGAGCTTGCCGCCGAAGAGCGCGACCGATTCAGTATCTGCTTGGTGCGTACCAACGGCGAGATCCACCAGGCGGGCGATCACGACCGACCGTTCGCCTTGCAATCTATCTCAAAGGTGTTCGTCTACGGCCTTGCTCTGGCGGACCACGGAGGAGACTATGTCCTCGAACACGTTGGGGTGGAACCCAGCGGGGACGCTTTCAACTCCATCATCTTCGACGAGCGGAACAACCGACCCTATAACCCCATGGTCAACGCCGGGGCGCTCGTGACAACCGACCTGGTGCGGGGCAAGGACTCCGCAGAGAAGTTCGAACGCATACTGGGCACGCTCCGAAGCTATGCCGGAAACCAGAGCCTCAAGGTGCAGGAGCATATCCTCGAGGCCGAGATGCGCACGGCAGACCGCAATCGCGCTACGGGCTACCTCATGCGCAACCAGGGCATGATCTCGGGGGACGTTGAGGGGATCCTCGCCCTCTACCTGCGGCAGTGCTCAGTGCAAGTCACCTGCCAGGATCTCGCGGTAATGGCAGCAACGCTGGCGAACGGCGGCGTGAACCCCCTAACCGGAGAGCGGGCCCTCCCCCTCCGCCACGTCAGAGAAGTGTTGAGCGTGATGCACACCTGCGGCATGTACGACGCCGCTGGTCAGTGGGCTTTCGACATAGGCGTCCCC
>DASQVA010000068.1:0-3032 GCA_035641035.1 Rubrobacter sp.
CCGATCGTGATGAGCTCGCCAACCCACCCGGCGACGAACTGGCTGCCGAGGTCGCCGAGCAGCGAGCCCGAGGAGGTAAAGTTCTCGACGCCCCTGGCGTCGGTCCCGAAGCCCATCACCTCGACGGCGGTGACAAAGACAAAGTACAGGCCGCCGAAGATGGCGACGCCGAGGATCGCGCGCGGTATGTCCCGGCGGGGCTCCCGTGCCTCCTCGCCGAGCGTCGCCGCAGCCTCGAACCCGGCGAAGGAGAGGAACCCGAAGACCACCCCGAGAAAGACCGCGGAGGCGCCGGTCCCCTGGGGCACGGTGAAGACCGAGAAGTCCAGAGTGTTCCCGTTCGGGGCCGTGCCGGTCGCGAGCCTCACGAGGATGATGACGCTGACTATCAGGATCAGGCCCACCGTTGTGGCCTCGATAACCAGCAGCACCCTGGTCCCCTCCCGGATGTTCGAGGCCGCGAGCGCCCACACGCCCGCGAAGGCCACCGCTCCGACAGCGTACGGCGCCCATTCCGGCTGGCCCGTCCAGACGCCGAGGCTGTCCAGAAAGTCCGCGCCGAAGATCCCGGACGCCGTGGCCGTCACGACCCCGTAGAAGGTATAGGTTCCCATGAGCGCCCACCCGGAGACGACGCCCGCCCTTGGCCCCAGCGACGCGCCGACGAAGCCGTAGACGCTGCCGGCGTGGTTGAAGCGCTGGGTCAGCCGGACAAATGTCCAAGCGATAAGGAGCACCCCAACCGTCGCCAGCGCGAACGCGAGCGGGACGGCCCGCCCGATGGTGCCCGCGGTCCCCTGCGGATTTATGTTGGCGGCCATCGAGGGCGCCATGAGGGCGAGCGAGATCCCGACGGCCTCCCACAGTCGCAGCTCGCGCCGCAGGCCCGGCCCCTCCACGCTGCCAGCGCTCCTTACTTCGGTAGCCATGCTGACCCCCTTGCTCTGTAGGATAAGCAGGATCGAGGGGCTCCTCGACCCGCCACGACGAATGCCTTCGGAGTCCAGACACCGGTGGCCGTGGGGGTCCGGCGCGGATTCTCCGCGCGCGAGGGCGACACCCCCCGCGCATCCTCCCGAGCCCCACTCCAGACCTTCATCCCGACCCCCAGGACTGAGCGTCATACCCCCGTTCCCCGCGGGGGTATGCGCAATATCTCACGTTCCGTCCCCACATTCCACAGGCCCCGGTCCGCCCATGTCACTAGACGCCTCGAACGGGAGGCGGACCGGAAAACCAACTTTGCCGGCGATCGGGAACGACGCCTCGGATCTCCGTGGCGGGTGGTCGGAACCGATGTATAGTGGTTACGCACTAACCGCGTTACGCCTTATGGGGCGAACGTACTGGCCCTAAAATATGAACCCCCTTTGGGGTTGACGCGCGTCAACCCTCCGTCCAGACCATGCCGGCGGTGACCGCCTCGCTCGGCGGCGAGGGCGACGATGCGGAAGTCCAACGGAGGGACCACGACCGGTGCGGAAAACGCGCTCGAAGGAGGCAAAACCATGAGGGATCTGTCAGGTGCAAAGCATCCCGCCACTAAAGCCGTGTGGGCGGGCGAGGAAGGCTACCTTGCCGAGGGCGCGACGCAGGTGCCGATCGTGCAGAGCATCCCGTTCGGCTACGACGACCTCGACGAGTGGATGGGCGTCGCCCTCGGCGAGCGCGAGGGGCACATCTACAGCCGCAACACCAACCCCACCACCCGAGCCTTCGAGGAGAAGGTCCGGGCGCTAGAGGGGGCGGAGGACTCGACGAGCTTCGCCACCGGGATGGCGGCCATCAGCAACACCCTTTACGCCTTCCTGAAGCCCGGTGATAGAGTCGTTTCCGTCAAGGACACCTACGGCGGGACGAACAAGATCTTCCTGGAGTTCCTCCCCAGGACGGGCGTGGAGGTGAGGCTCCTCGATACCACGGACCACGGCGCCATCGAAAAGGAGGTCGCCGAAGGGTGCGATCTGTTGTATTTGGAGACGCCGACGAACCCGACGCTCAAGCTGGTCGACATAGAACGCCTCTCGGAGGCCGGCCATAAGGCCGGGGCGGTCGTCGTGGTCGACGGCACCTTCACGACGCCGATAAACCAGAGCCCGCTCGCCCTGGGGGCGGACCTCGTGCTCCACAGCGCCTCAAAGTACCTCGGCGGTCATGCGGACGCCCTCGGCGGGGTCATTTGCGGCCCGCACGAGCTCGTGCGGCGGGTGTACCATTACCGCGAGATCAATGGTGCGGCACTCGACCCCTTCGCCGCCTATCTCCTACTTCGTGGCCTGAAGACTCTCGAGCTCCGCGTCACGCGTCACAATGAGAACGCAATGAAGGTCGCTCGTTTCCTAGAGGGGCACCCGTCGGTAGAACGGATCTTTTACCCCGGGCTGGAGTCGCACCCTCAGTACGAACTCGCCAAGAGTCAGATGCGGGGCTTTGGTGGAATGCTGAGCTTCTCCCTCGTAGGCGGGTACGAGGCGGTCAGGGAGTTTCTACCGCGCCTCCAGCTCGCGCACCGCGCGGCGAACCTCGGGGCTGTCGAGACTACCGTGGGGCCGCCCGCCACCACGAGCCACGTCGAGTCCAGTGCCCTCGAGCGCGAGGCGATGGGCATACCCGAGTCGCTCGTGAGGTACTCGACTGGCATAGAGTACGCCGACGACCTGATCTCGGACTTGGACTACGCGCTGTCCGCCGCCAGCGCCCTCTCCGCACGCCCCAGGGCTCAGTGAGGTCTGCTAATGCCGAACAGGGCGGAACGCTGACGACTAGTTCATATGTTGGTCTTGCAAGAATACAAGCCGTCATGTGGTGTCGACTGGTCGTGAACCCGGGATCTGTCGTTGTACACTCTCCAGAAGCACACAAGACTGGAGGCAGAGCCGTTCGACGCCGTCGCCACGTTCATGAGAATGGTGGACCCTGACCGGAGACTTGGAAGAGCATAGAATGCGTGCCTGATGGAGGAGACCAAGATAATGACAAGCGGCAAGGCATGGCCCAAACGCCAGCTGTGCTCGGTCGTCTCAAAGGGCGCC
>DASQVA010000069.1:0-3165 GCA_035641035.1 Rubrobacter sp.
TTCGCTCACCTTCCGCGGCGAGACAGCCCACGGGCCGGAGCGGCTGGTGGAGGTACCGATCCGCTTCCTCGCCATCATCAACTACGGTGATTAGAGCGCCATGGAGGAAACCGGGCATCCGAACGGCACGGCCGGTACACGACGATGGACGGTTCCTGAAGGAAGGGCGCGCTGAGCAGGGGACCACCGTCCGGGCGTCCGACCCGCGGGAACGAAGCGTGCCGGTGGCCTGAGTGGTTTAGCCCAAAGCCCGTCGCTCTCGAGCCCCAGAAATTCGGTCCATTCGAGCAAAGCTACAAGGTCACACGAGCAGGCGATGTTCTGATCGTGCCGACGCCTGGCCATACTCCCGGGCACATCTCGGTTTTAGTGAACACTGAAGATATCGCTTTCTTCTTGGCCGGCGATACGAGCTATAGTGAGAGTCTTCTTATTGAGGAGACACCGGACGGTGTTTCCCCTCGAGCTAGTGTAGCCATCGATACGATGGGTCGTATCTTAAGGCTCGCACGCTCCCGGCCTCTGGTCTACTTACCTTCGCACGACCCCGAGAGTGTAGGCAGGCTCGCGGAGAAACGCGTTCTAGGAAGTCTCCTTAACGCCCACTTTACGAGGAGGAGCTAATGCCCGAGTTCGAGAACACCATCCGCATTGTGCCGACGATCAAGCCGCTCGACCGCGAGGCGATACTGCGCGCGGCGAGTACGGACCGCCTCCTCGTTACCCTGGAGAACCACACCGTCGTGGGCGGCCTGGCCGAATCCGTGGCCTCCTGCCTGGCGTTCGCGAGCCAGGGGAGGAGGGTCGTGCCCATCGCGCTGCCGGACGGGTTCCTGGACACGGGCGCGCTGCCGACCCTCCACGACCGCTACGGGCTCTCCACGGACGGGGTGGTGGCGAAGGTCATGGAGGAGTTCGGCGACCGCCCCAAGCAGTCCGCGGAGCCCCGCGACCCGGGGGAGGAAGAGCCCCCCTGGCCCCGCGAGCCCGAGCCCCCGAGCGCCTGACACGCGCCCGAACTCGCCCATAGGCTACCCCGCCGGCCCGGCGGGGTGAACGGTCGCCTGAGCAGGGAGGGTTGTGGCGTCGAAGCCCTTCTCTCCCGCTCAGCTATCCGGTTACGGGGTACTGCATCTTTTGACTCTCTCCTTTACTCTAAATCACGCACCGACACGGACGGCTTACCAGAAGTCGCTTTGGGAGAAGGTTCCTCTGCTGGCATCTGACCCATCGTAAGCCCCGGTATCGAATCCATCGGTAGCCCCGAAGCTGCCTCCATCCGGCCGCTGTAGTTGTAGAACGAGATGAGGGCGGTGGCTTCGTATATCCCCTTCTCTTCCCAACCGGCCGCTCGCAACCGCTCGATGTCGGAGTCTTCCACCATGCTAGGCTCCTGGGTCAACTTCTTGGCGTAGGTCAACAGGGCACGCGTCTTCTCATCCAGATCGTAATGGGGCCAGGTGGTCGCGAACTCCGGGCCGAGGTGCTCATCTTTGGTCAGGCGACGCACGGCCGCCGTGTGGGCCCCCAGTCAGGGAGCACCCCCGACGAGGTCGTTGACCACCGTGGCGATCATCTCGCGTTGCAGCTTGCTCAGCGGCGAACCCTTGCGTTCGTGGAGGTAGTACACGAGCCAACTCGTGGAGATGGCGACCTGAAAGTCGGTCAGGAGGATCTTGAAGACTCCGGGCAGTTCCCCGCCGAACTGACGACTCATCATCCTGACCACGAGTTTCCGGAGCCCTTCGGCTCGATCAGGTTCGACGGTAAGGATACGAGCCATGACCTTGCCTCCCTTCTCCCGCCCCCGGCGGACTAGCCAACCGATTCGACCACGACTTCAAACGACGAAGCTTTCCATCCCGAACGCCTTAGTGGCCGGGCAGCGGTCCCAGGATGTCGATCCCGTACCGGGCGGCGATCTCCATGAGCCTCTCCATGTCGGGTGGCTCCGCCGGCGGCAAGGCTAGCTCCTTGGCCGGCTCGCCCACCTCCATGGGGAACCCCTCGAAGCCCGCCGGGTAATTTTGCAGGAGGATCCTGGCCGGCTCCGTTCCGTTCACCTCGAAGCCGTGGGGGATCCCGCGCGGTCCGAAGACGAACGCTCCAGCCCCCCCTTTCACCCTCTCGTCTCCAACGTAGAAGGTCATTTCGCCCTCGACGACGTAGAAGGACTCGTCCTCGTTGCGGTGCATGTGGTAGGGCGATGCAAACCCGGCCGGCATGAGGTTATCGATGAGGCCGAAAGCGCCTCCGGTCTGCTCGCCGGTCGCCTTCACCGCGAGGATCTTCGCGAGGTAGCGCCCCTCGACGCGGTTTGCTGCTTCGAGACTACTCCACTGGCGAACCTTGAACACCTCGGATAAGAGATCCCTCATCGCGGCCCCCTCGTCCGCGAAGGTGCGGACGTAGCCCTCCGGCTCGGCCACGGCCAGGAGTCCCAGGCTCATCGCCAGGAGCTTTTTGCTACCACTTTGAGACATTGCCGAAGGGTGTCCTTCTCTGGCCGTAGGCTACCGAATAAGGGTGTGGGGAGTAGGGCTGGTGAGTGGGTCTAGGAACACCCAACCGCCGGAGCTGCGGTTGCGTGCGGTCTTAGGATTAGTCAGGTCTGTCTCCCTGCTTACTTTAGAGCGGCCAAGTAGGGAGGAATCAGGGTGCGTGACGGTATGAGAGGGCGGTGACTGGGACGAATGCTCCAGGCAAGATTTCCCAGCGGTTGTGCTCGCAATTAACGATGGAGACGACGTTCGCGTGAGCTATCCTTGAGCAAAGACTAAAGCGTCAAAAACCAAAGCGTATCTTCTCCTGGTTGTCTGACGACGCCCTGAGCGGACAGCCGGTGCGGTTGATACTCTGCCGGCCTTTGGTCTAGGAAAGGTGCGTAGGTTTTTGGGCAATGACGAGGAAGGGATCATCCGCGTGGCCGTCGTAGACGACCACTGGCTTTTCACCAGAGGCCTTTCGGGCCTCGTGGACATGGTGCCCGGCTTGGAGGTGGTCGGCGTCGCCCACGACGGCGCGCAGGGCGTCGAGCTGTGCCGTAAGGAAGAGCCGGACGTGGTCTTGATGGACATCTCCATGCCTAAGATGGACGGCATCAGCGCCACCCGGGAGATCAAAGACCTTCTACCCCAGACCGCGGTCATCATCCTCACCGGCCAC
>DASQVA010000070.1:0-4965 GCA_035641035.1 Rubrobacter sp.
CGGTGTGCAGGGCGAGGCCGAGCCCATCAAGTGGGCCTGCACGAACTGCGGCTACAGCGTCGATGGTGAGCTTCCGGAGAAGTGCCCCGACTGCGGCGCCGATAGGGAGATGTTCGACGAGGTGCCGGTACCGGGCTTTTAACATCTAGGTTTCTCGAAGGCGATTGCGCCAGGCGATAAGCTCACTGCCGCTGAACGGCGAGAGCAACTGCTACTAGGACGACCCTCTCCTACCGTTCCGCGGAAGAACGGTCATCAGAATACACAGCCTGCCGTTTCGAGAGAATCGTACGTTAAGAACCCACGGGATTCGCGACGATTCACCTTCTGGGAGGTTTTTCGTGCCGACCCACATACCGAGGCTGGGGTCCCATCTCTAGAGTTGGAACCCCAGCCTTTTGTTTTGCCCGTGCAGACGTCTTCAGGTGCCGCGGGGGTGTTGCACGCGGTCCCAAAGCCCCCTGATATCTTCTTCCACCGCCTCAAGCTCCCGGTCCACGCCGAGCGCTTCGAGGCGCTCCCTAATGGCGTGCCCTTGCGGGTAGGATCTCGTGATCCGATCTAAGGCCTCGAGCCTGTCGCGCACTAACTCCGCCTTGCGCAACTCCTCTACGATCGCCATCCGCCGATCTTTGCCTGCCCTGGCCTCGGGTGATTGCTCCCTGTCCACCTTCACCTCCTGGTCGGCCTTAGAACATCCTACGCTATCAGAGGCGTCGCTGGGCACCCTGCCGAACCCTTAGCGCTGCTTCTAGCGGAACCAACTGTCGTCGGAGAGAATACCGGCCCACTTCGGGGTATGCTCCGGCCACAGCATGGTGTAGTGATTCGAGTCCTCCACCAGTATCTCCGAGCGGAGGTCGAGGGCTCCGGCCATCGCGTCGCGGGCCCCGTCGGGGATGAGCGGGGCGCTACCGGGAAAGAAGCCCTCCGAAGCCCGCACCAGGGCGACGGGACAGGTCACGCCGCGCATCTCATCGGCGGTGGGGCTGCTCTCGGAGACCGCGGGCGAGTCCTGCCTGGCGGCGTCTATAGAACACTTAGGATTGTACCCGCCCTCGACCTCCTGGAGGTCGTAGAGGTAGTAATCGGCGAGGTCAGGGGGGAGGTCTCCAACCGTGAGGTTACGGTCGGGAAACCAGAAGTCCAGGTAGGCTTCGGGGCTCTCAAAGGTCATGTCCAGGCGCCCGAATGCCCGTGCGAGGCCCTCCCGTATCGCCTCGGCCTCCCGTTCTTGCTCCTCGGTCATCTCCTCCGGCGAGACCTCCACTCGAGGCCAGCCGCCGTCGAGGAGGACGAGGGCGCGTACGCGGTCCGGGAACGCGAGGGCGGTCTTGAGAGCTACGAAGCCGCCCATGGAGTGCCCGGACAGGACCGCATTTTGCAGTCCGAGGTGGTCGAGGACGCGGATCACGTCCGTGGCGTGCGCCTCCAGGCCGTAGCCGGATTCCGGTTTGTCCGAGTCGCCCCTGCCGCGCAGGTCCACACCGACGAGGCCGCGCGAGGGCGCGAGATGCCGGGCGGCGGCGTTGAAGGCCCGGTGCTGGGCGGTGATACCGTGCAGGCAGATCATGGGATCGGGGCCGCTTCCGGAGCGGCTTATGGCGAGTTCTATCTCGCCCAAAACGCGCTCGCTCTTCCAGATACCCCCTTCCATGAGCGCAGATTATACGCGAGGTCATGCCCGCGGGGTCGGGCCGCGTTCGGAGTAGCGGGCAGTGGTAATCTACCGGGATGGACTTTTTCGAGAGCGTGTTGGACGTCATCGGGAACACGCCCCTGATCCGACTCGGCAGGATCGAGCGTGGCGAGGGTATAGAGGCTACCCTCCTCGCCAAGGTCGAGTACCTGAACCCCGGCGGCTCGGTGAAGGATCGGCCTGCAGTGAAGATGCTAGAGGTCGCCGAGAAGGAGGGCCTCCTGAAGCCAGGTGGGACGGTGGTCGAGCCGACGAGCGGGAACACCGGGGCAGGCCTGGCCCTGGCGGCGGCGATCAAGGGCTACCGCTGCATCTGCGTGATGCCGGAGAAGGCGAGCAAGGAGAAGCAGGACCTCCTGAAGGCGATGGGCGCCGAGGTCGTCGTGACGCCGAGCGCGCCGCCGGAGGACCCGAGGAGTTACTATGCGGTCGCTGAGAGGCTGGCGCGCGAGATCCCCGGTAGCTTCAAGCCCGGCCAGTACGAGAACCCTGCCAACCCTTTGGCTCATTACGAGACGACAGGTCCCGAGCTCTGGCGCCAGACCGAGGGCCGCATAACTCACTTCGTCGCCGGGATGGGCACCTGCGGCACCATCACCGGCACAGGCCGCTACCTCAAAGGACAGAGCGCGGACTTGAGGGTCGTCGGCGTGGATCCCGAAGGCTCGATCTTCTCAGACCCCGACAACGTCCACCCCTACGCCGTCGAGGGCGTCGGGGAGGACTTCTACCCGGGAAACCACGACGGTAGCGTCGTAGACCAGGTGATCCAGGTGGACGACCGCGAGTCCTTCTTGATGACCCGCCGCCTGATGGTCGAGGAGGGATTGTTCGTCGGGGGCTCGTGCGGGATGGCCGCGGTCGGGGCGGTCAGGGTGGCGAAGGGGCTACCGCAGGATGCCGTGGTTGTCGTCTTGCTGCCAGACACCGGGCGCAACTACGTCTCGAAGGTCTTTGACGACGAATGGGCGCTCGCCAACTCGGACGCCACCGAGGAAGACCTCGAAAGGCCATACCGGGTATTCTCGGGAGAAGACCACAGATGACGAGCGAACGGCCTCACAACACAGAGGTCTACTACGAGGACGAGTTCGTGTTCAAGGCCGCTTACCACGACGGCCTGGGAGAGGCCGAGAAAGCCGCCACGGAGGGCCTCGGCCTTGACGAAGGCGTATACGAGGTGAGGATACGGGACCACGACGGCAGGGTTCTCGACACCTTCAAGGGAGAGAAAAGATGAAGAGAGGATTCGCCACGCGCGCGATCCACGCTGGGCAAGACCCCGATTCGGCCACGGGGGCGACCATCGTCCCGATCTACCAGACCTCCACCTACACCCAGGAGGCGCCGGGCCAGCACAAGGGGTACGAGTACAGCCGGACGGGCAACCCGACCCGCGCGGCCCTGGAGGAGTGCGTCGCCGCCCTCGAAGGCGCCGACTACGGCCTGGCCTTCGCCTCGGGGCTGGCCGCCACGACCGCCGTGATGAGCCTTCTCTCGCCCGGGGACCATGTCGTGGCCGGGGACGACCTCTACGGCGGCTCCTACCGCCTCTTCGACAAGGTCCTCCCCCGCACCGGCGGCCTGGACTTCACCTTCGCCGACACCACCGACCCGGCCTCCGTCGAAGGGGCGCTGCGCCCGGAGACGAAGCTGCTCTGGATCGAGACCCCCACCAACCCTATGCTCACCCTCTCAGACGTAGCGAAGCTCTCGGAGATGGCCCGCAAGCGCGGGGCGGTGGTCGCGGTGGACAACACCTTCGCCTCGCCGTTTTTCCAGAACCCGCTCTCTTTAGGAGCGGACATCGTGGTGCACTCGACGACCAAGTACATGGGCGGTCACTCCGACGTGGTCGGCGGGGCGGTGATGACCTCGAACGAGGGGTTCTACGAGGGGATCAAGTTCTACCAGAACGCCGCCGGGGCCGTGCCCGGACCGTTCGACTCCTGGATCGTTCTGCGCGGCCTCAAGACCCTTGCCGTCCGCATGCGCCAGCACGAGGAGAACGCCCTCGCCGTCGCGAAGTTCTTGCAGGATCATCCGGAAGTCGAGACGGTGAACTACCCGGGGCTGCCGACCCACCCCCAACACGAGGTGGCGAAGAGGCAGATGAGCGGCTTCTCCGGGATGGTCTCCTTTACGCTCAGAGGCGGCGCCGAGGCGGCCTACGCGGCGGTGCAAAAGACGCGCCTCTTCCACTTCGCCGAAAGCCTCGGCGGGGTAGAGTCCCTCATAACCCACCCGGCCACCATGACCCACGCCGCCATCCCGCGCGAGCAGCGTGAGGAGCGAGGCGTCACCGACGGCCTCTTGCGTCTCTCGGTCGGCATAGAGGACAAAGAGGATCTCGTCGCCGACCTAGACCGGGCGATAAGCTCCGGCTGAGCGGAGGGCCCGCCTAGCGGGCCTCCCGCTCCGGTGCGAGGAAGGCGCCCAGTTGCAAGGCGACCTGGAGGTCGTTCACCTCGGCCCAGAGCTCCTGCACGAGCCCATCTCTGACAGGCAGGATCAGGATCCTCGTCCTGAGAACGCGCTGGCTGCTGGACGGTATACCCAGGAGTCCTCCCCGGCATGTCGCCCAACCCGAGTAGCAGGCTTAGACTTTGTCGGCCTCGGAGGTGACGCCGTGGACGGCCCACTCCCTATCGGTGAAGGCTATGAGGTACCACCGCAACCGCTCCCGGAAACTCTCGAGGCCATGGAACTCGTAGACGTGGCCATCGCCGCCCATACCGTAGCCCGAAAATCGGGAGCCACGAGCTCGTCTAGGTCGCCCAGGATGAAGAGATCTTCGAACCAGCGTTCGACGAGGCTCGCGTGCTCGGGAACGGGCAAGGTGTTGCTCCTTTGCTCGTCGCCGCAGGTGAACTGGTCAGGCGGCCTCCGGGTTGCGCTGGCGGTAGTCGTTGCGCCAGGCGATGAGCTCCCGCAAGGGCTCCAGATCGTAGTCCGGGCCCCCGAAGCCCATGATAAGGTGGGTGATACCGTTCTCGACGTAGCGATCGGCATTTTTGACCTGATTCGGGTTGACCATGATGGAGCGTTCTATCTCCTTCGGGTCGCGCCCGACCTTGTAACACCAGTCGTCGAGGATGCGGCTCTTGCGGCCTGCCTGCTCGGGACCGCCAAAGCCGTTCCAGATGTGGGCGTGCTGGGCGACGATGCGCAGGGTGACCTTCTCGCCGCCACCCCCGATCAGGATCGGCAGCTCGCGCGTCGGCGGCGGGTTCAGCTTCCCGAGACGCTCCTCGATCACCGGCATT
>DASQVA010000071.1:0-2671 GCA_035641035.1 Rubrobacter sp.
GCGGCTCCGCAAGCCATCACGCCGTCATCACTGATGCGGTACGGCACCACGAACGCCGGATCCGCGCCCCGGCGCTCTTCGAGGACTCTGACTTCCTCGAAGCCGAAGAAGGACCTGCGGGCGCGCTCGGCGTATTCTTCGAGTTTCCCTCGCGACACCCCTCTTACGAAGGTCCATAAATTGGCGTGACTGCCCCCCAAGGGGTTGAGCTGAGCCCGCCAACCGGGGGCGAAGCTGCCGAAGCGTACCTGACAGTAGCGAGGCTCGCCCAGGCCCGGGGACTCCAGGAGCTGAGCTAACCCCCAAGCCATATCCCAAGGATTGCGCATCGTTGGCATGATCTCCCGCACAGCCGAGTTCACCCCGTCGGCGAAGACGGTAACCCAGGCTCGCACGGGCCCGTCTTCGGTCAACACCCCTCCGGAGGAAAGTGCCCCCGTCACGCGCACACCGCTGCGGACGGTCGCCCCGGCCTCGGCGGCCAGCTCGGCAAAGCCTCGGTCGAAGACCTGGCGGTCCAGGTGGAAAGCGCACAGGCGAAAGAGCGGCCCTGCCCCCGAAGGCCCGCCTACCCGCATCCCCGAGAGCTCACGCTCGACTGCCTCTTCAGGTAGGGGGAGGCGGGTGCGCCGCCAGAGTGGCTCCATGAGGAGCGTGGCCGGGTTGGGGCGTGCCCCTATCTCGGGGGCAGCATCCACCAGGAGGGTTTCGACGCCGCCATGGGCGGCCGAGTAGGCAGCGCAGAGACCGGCCAGGCTTGCCCCCACCACCAAGACCTCCGCTTCCCTGGAAGACGAGTGCAATGACAATCGCCAACTCTCCTACGCGCCCAACTTCCAGGAAACCTCGGAGGTCTGGGCATAAAGTAAGCGTAACTACCTTATCCTACGTTCTGTCTGAAAACAGTACCATTGGGTGATGTGTCGCGTTCCTGTAATTGCGCTACTGGACCGTACCTACCCTCGTGGGCTACTTCATTCCTCGGTAGGGAAGGTGAGTCCGTGCTCTTCACAGAGGCGCTCGATGCTGTCGTAATCGGCCGCAATGCCGTAGCGGGCATCGAGCGCCGAGGCCGTTTCGCCGGCCATCGCCTCTGGGTCCTCGGCCACCTCCCTGAACACATGCTCGAATCCCCCGGGAGAGATGATCTCAAGGATCCGGCACGGTTGGTCACCGGCGTTCCAAAAAGTGTGCCACTGGTCGCGGGGTTTGAAGACGAGGTCTCCCTTCTCCGCGTACACGACCTCATCGCCGAGCAGCGCCCCCATGCGTCCCTCAAGGACGTAGCTGTACTCGTCCTCGTTCGTGTGACGGTGAAGCGGGGCGGCGAGTGTCCGCGGAGGGATCGGATGCTCGACGAGAGAGAACCCGCCGCCGGATTCCTCGCTCCAAACCATGAATCGAACGCCGACGGACCCGAGATCGACAGCTTTTCCATCGTTGGGCCCAAGGATGCGCGGCCCCTGAGAGGCCTCAAAGCGATGAGGGTTGGTAGTTGCCGCATCATCGGAAGGTGGTGTTTGTTCCATAGTTCTCCTCTTTAGTTCTCCACTTCCAACATACTGGGTGTGATGAACAGTAAACCCTATCGAGAGTGATGTTTGCAAGAGACCCAATGGCGCAGCTTCACGTACTGCCTGAGAACCGCTCCAGCATGCGCAAGTAACGCCGCACGAACGAGAGCTTCACCATCGCCATAAAACTACTGGCCCGCTTCTCAAAGCGCGTGGCGATCCGCCGGTGCTCCTTGATCCACCCCACTAGACGCTCGACCACATTGCGCTGTCGGTAGGTGGCCCTGCAGAAAGTAGGAGGACGCCCACGCCGCCTGCGCCGCTTGCCCGCAGGGACACGCTTCTCGGGGATCACACAGCGGATACCACGACGGTGCAAATATCTTCGGAAGTCACCCGCATCATAACCACGATCTGCCACCACCAGCTTCGGGCGTGTGTGGGGTCTGCCGCCTCCTGTGCTGGTGCGTACCCGCACGTTTGCCAGCAGTTCCGTGCAGACGGTGCTCTCGTGCTGCTGCCCCGGCGTAAGTAACGCTGCCAAAGGATTGCCCAAGCCGTCGCACACCAGATGCACCTTCGTGGAGAAGCCACCACGGGAGCGGCCTAAAGCTTCACAGCCCCCTTTTTCGCTCCCGCCGCGACTCGGGAGGCTCTCACGTGTGTGGAGTCGACAAACCAAGTATCGAGATCCATCAGCCCCTCCGCCTTCAGCCGGACCTGCAGCCGCTCTAAGATGCGGTCGAAGGTGCCATCGTTGGTCCAGGTGCGGTACCAGTGGTACGCGCTTTGCCAGGGACCGTAACGCTCCGGAAGGTCCCGCCAGGAAGCACCGCTGCACAAGATCCAGAAGATGGCGTTGAGCATCTGCCGTGGGTCCCGCCGCTTGCGTCCGGTGGCCTTCGGGGGAGGAAAGAGATCGCAGATGAGTTGCCATTGCCACTCGGGGAGTTCATACCGTCCTACCATAGGGGCAGCATAGCGGCAGAACGACTCTAAGTCGTTCTCAGACAGTCCCTAGCGCATGATGCATATGCACTGTTTTTTACGAAAATAGAGAGGGTGCCTGCCTCTATTCACCGAGCTGCCGAGAAGACGCTTTCTCGGAAGTACGGCCTAGGAGTGGCTCGGCCAAGGAGCCCTACGCCCAGCTTCCG
>DASQVA010000072.1:0-4940 GCA_035641035.1 Rubrobacter sp.
TGGTCAAAGCCCTGGCGCTCCCGATAGGCTATGGCGCGCGCCGACCACAGTGAGGCCCAGCAGCGGCGCACCGCCTCGAGCAGTTCTTCCTCGCCGCGGACGTTCAGCGAAGTCGCCTGCTGGCCGGCGAAGCTGGCGCTGAGAAGGTCCTCTGTGGTGGCCGACGAGCGCACGGCCACGGCAGGGTCGACCTGCGCCAGGCCGGCGTAGGCTTCGGAGATGACCGCGAAGATCTCCTCGGGCAGATCCGTCTGCAAGAACAGATCCCCGATCTTCTCCGAGGCGTGTGTCAGTGTGTCAGGTTTCGAAGCATCAGCTTTCTCAAGTGCGGCCCCGATACCGCTCATTAGATCGTTCTCGGCAACGAACCGCTCGTAGGCAGCGGTAGTCACGTGGAAGCCGCCGGGTACGGGCATGCCCGCCTGTAGGAGTCGGGCGAGGGAAGCTCCCTTGCCGCCCACGGTCTCGAGCGTGGCCCGCCGATCACCCAGGGATAGTACGTATTCCTGCACCACTGCCTCTTTCCTTGCGGAGTCGCTAACGATGGTGTCGTGTTAGGAGTATAGCGGCGTCGTTGTCTGCTGGGTCATGCCAGGTTCATCCGTGACCCTGGAAGGGTACTCGCGCTGGATACCGGGCATAGCAGACGCACCGCCGAGTGGATGGACGAGGCATCGGACGAATCTCTGCTGCTTACTTACTGCTGACACACTCCGACGTAGCTCGTAGCGGGATTTCAGTCTTTGTGGCGATTTGCAGGGAAAACGAAGAGCCCACGAGCGGACTCGAACCGCTCACCTGCTCATTACGAGTGAGCCAATACGCGTTGCAGGGACTTGCACACAGTTGCAACTCCCTCTTATCTAAGCGGTTTTTCTTTCTATAGCTTGCCCTGTGTTGCCCCGTATTGCGTTCTCGGTGGTGTCATAGTGGTGTCAGAAGTTCTTGGGTTACACCTCAATCCGGCGCCGACCGCTGACGGAACATCCGGATGACACCGGAGTCGTCCTCGGTGCCCAGGCCCGCCTCTTTCCCTGCCAGATACAGTTCCAACGCTGCGGAGGACAGCGGGGCCTCGAAGCCGCGCTCCTCGGCGGCGTTGCGTACGAGACCCATATCCTTAACGAAGATGTCCAGGGCGCTCTTTGGGGGTACAAAGGCCTCTTCGAGCATCCGCTCGCCGCGGTCCTCGAGCATGAAGGAGTTTGCGGCGCCGTGCCGGATCGTCTCGAAGACGAAGCGAGGTGCCAGACCCAAAGCCTCGGCGTAGGCCAAGGCCTCTGCCGCCGCCGCGATGTGCACCCCGCACAGGAGCTGGTTGACGAGTTTGACGGCCTGTCCGTCGCCCACGTGCGGGCCGCAGTGCACGACGCTCGAGCCCATCGCTTCGAGAACCGGGCGCAACCCTTCGAAGAGGTCCTCCGGTCCCCCGGCCATTATAAGTAAGTCCCCTTTCTCCGCCCGCGCCACGCCCCCGCTCACGGGAGCGTCCAGAGTTCGCAGGCCGCGTTCGGCTAGAGCGTTGGCGAGCTCGCGGACATCTTGGGGGCCTATGGTGCTCATGATGACCACGGCCGCGCCCTCGGGCAGTGCCTCGGCGGCTCCCCCCTCGCCGAAGAGTACGCCCTTCGCCTGATCGGTGTTCGCCACCATGAGGACGAGCGCCTCGCTGCCTTCCGCCGCCTCCTTCGGGGAGGCCGTGCTTACGGCCCCGAGTGCCACGAGGGGCCGGGTGCGCTCCTCGAGAACGTCGAACACCTTAACGAACTCGAAGCCCGCGCCCACAAGCCTCTTCGCCATGGGAAAGCCCATCGCCCCCAGCCCAACGAACCCCAAACGTGTCACAACTACGTCTCCTTTCCTGTCCAGCCGAAGGCAGATAGCTTCGCCTCCACCACTTCCTGCACCGCCTCCACGACGCCGTCACCTAAAGACTTGAGGTTGAGTGTCGCCACCTTGTCGCCCAACTCGTCCTCAAGGAACCCGAAGTATGCCGCCCGGAGCTCGGTGTTCACGTTGAACTTGGTTACTCCTAGTGAGACCGCCCGCCGCAAATCTCCTTCCGGGAGCCCCGAAGCACCGTGGAGAGAGAGGGGGACCGGGCTTACGCCCCGGATCTCCTCTAGCCTCCGCCAGTCCAGGTTCGGGGTACCTGAGTAATGGCCATGGACGTTTCCGACCGCGACTGCGAGGCAGTCCGCGCCACTCTCGTTCGCGAACCACTCCGCCTGGCCCGCCTCGGTCATCGTCCCGTTCAGGGTCTCGCCGGCCTCGTCCTCATGACCCTCGACCCGGCCGAGCTCGGCCTCCACACCGACACCGCGCGGTTGCATCGAGTCAGCCACGGCACGGGTGAAGGACAGGTTCTCACTGAAGGAGAGCTTCGAACCGTCGGCCATCACGGCGTCTACTCCGCAGTCGGCGGCACGCGCTATCAAGCGCCCGTCCCGAGCGTGGTCGAGCTGCACCATGACCTCGGCCGAGCAGCTTCTGGCCGCAACTCCGAAGGCTCGCACGAGCCGCTCTCCACCCTCCGCCGTGAAGGACGACGGACTCACGAGGATAACCACTGGTGCCAAGTAAGACTCGGCTGCCCGGACCACCGCCTCGAAGCCCAGAAGGTCGTAGCAGGTAAACGCGCCGACGGCCCGCCCCGCCTCCCGCGCCCGGCTCATGAACTCCCCGAACCTCGTCTCCGTCAAGTCTGCGCCTCCTTCGCGCGCTTGCCATCGATCCCATCGGAGCACTCTACCGCTCTCCTCGTAGAACCTCTATGGCTCGGGCCAGAGAATCTGGGCCGCCGACGTTGCCCGGGAAAATCACGTACGGCATCCCCGGGAAGTCGTTCTCGTCGGGCAGGATCCAGACCGGCACGATCCCCGGCGGCAAGAGCGGCCCCGCGACCTCGGCCCTCCTTACGTCAAGCCCCTTTGTGGCGATGTCGCTGGATGTGATCCCACCCTTCGCCACCACGAAGGAGAGCGGCAGCGCGCGGTCCACCCGCCGCATTACCTCGACCAGAGCACCCGAGACTGACGCTCCGATCTCGAAGTTTGTGAGCCCGCCACCTCCCACCGTACCAGCGGTCACCAGGTCGCGGCTGGTGTGAACGATGACCTCGGACGAGGCTAAAGCGGCGTTTACCTCCTCCACCACACGCCCCAGCTCGTCCTCCCGGCTCGAGGGCTCCAGCAGCCGCGGCACCGACATCTCGACGCGCAATACCCCATCGAGCGCGAGCGCTACCTCGAGCTGTCGCGTGGTGGTCGGCACGTAGGAGCCAACCAGAACGAGCCCGTGTCCCTCTTTAGGCCTCTTGCGGAACAGGTCCTCGGGTCCGAGGATCTTGGGCTCGGTGATACCTCCACGCGTCCGTACGAAAGACGGCCCCGTGCGGTAGAGAAAGCGTTTGCCCTCCGTCTCCGCCGCCAGCAAACCCAGCACAAAGGCCTCAAGGTCCGTGTAGGTTGCTGCGTTTAACACCACCGGCCTCCCACCGCTCACTCCTTCAAGGAGCTCCAGGACCCGCCCGGGACCGGCCTCGCGGAGGTCGGCGAGGCCCACGCTCAGGACCTCCGAGGCCGTAAAACGACCCCCGGTCTTCTCTTCGACCCATGCCTTGAGATCTGAGGAGCGATAGCCGAAGCTATGGTCGGAAGCAAACTCCGTCTGTCCCGCCGGCACCAGCTTCCCATCTTCGCGTACCCAGTGAACGTCATCCAACGTGAGCCTGCCGGCCTCGAAGAACGCCGGGGAGATAATAAGCCCATCGGGCCCGCGTCCGCCCTTCCCGAGCTCCTCTGCAAGCGCGTCAGTCTCCGCAGGGTAGTGGCCTCGCAGGGTGGAGTCGCTGCGGCTTACAACGTCGTAGTCCGTTTCCGATTGGGCAGCGGCCTCCGAGAGGTTCCGGGCGATTTCCCTATTTATGGCAACGGCTTCTGTCTCCGGGAAGCTGCGGGAGTTGGTCAGGATGTAAAAGGTCGGGCTCGGCTGCGCAAGCGCCCAGCGCAGGTCCTCGACCGTCCAGGTCGTGAGGACTGGCACGTCGTGCACGCTCTGGACGCCGGTCGGGTCGTCGTCCAGAACGACCACGCGCCGCCCGCTCTGCATGACCCGCCTCTGAATCTCCTCCAGAGCCCCCTCGATTGGCCGTTCGGGTGGCTGCGAGGCCAGGTACTCCCGCTCGTCTACCGGCTGTCTCAAGGCTCCTTCCTTTGACACCCCACGCTCCATGTCGGCTGACCTCCCAAGTTGGGGACTAACATCTCACGTAATGATAGAGGTGTGTAGTGGTCCCACGCTCTTCTGCAAATCTCCGGCCAGCGCAAACAGGTCATGGTCTCCAGAGAGGTCGGCCGTCCCAGCGGTAGCGCTCTCCTTATTACTGATGTGTTTCTAACGGGTGTTGAGCGACCGCAGTGGTGTCAGAAGGCCGTTTGCGGTAGGAGCCGGGGAGCCTCCATATTCTAAGTATTCGGGTTTTTCCTATGCGGATAGAAAGAGCCGACGAGCGGACTCGAACCGCTGACGCCTGCTCATTACGAGTTTTGTCCCGCGCATCCTATGTAGAATAAGGGCACACGCTAGGCTTCTATCGGGTGCCCTCAATGTTGTCTTTGTCAACTCCCGGATCGGAGGCGGATCCGGTATCGTCGCCCCGCAAAATCTCCAGAGACCTAGCGTACTCTTCGGCGGAGATCTCGCCCCGGGCGAAGCGCTCCCGCAAGATTTCCTCGGCTGAGTCTCTGGGCGTTTCCGAGCGGCCGTTGGAGCGATTATGGGGGAAGAGGCGGGCGAGGATCCAAGCTATGAGGAATAATATCCCACCCCAGAACAGGAGCGGGAAGAGTATCCATGGCCACCAAGACCCTCCCCAGTGGCGCCCGTCCCAGCCGTGCTGGCCCCAGTCTGGTCCGTTCTGAAACAACAGGGTGGCGAGG
>DASQVA010000073.1:0-4725 GCA_035641035.1 Rubrobacter sp.
AGCGGGCCCCAGATCAGGGCCGCCGCCAGGCACGCTGTCCCTACCTGCCCCGCCGCCAGGTACGCTAGCTTCGCGGGCAGACTCATCCGCACGAGCGCGGGCACCGGCTGGATCACCGGCAGCCAGAACAGCAACCCGACGTTCACGAAGAACAGGTGCTCGACGACGTGGACCGTCTCGTTCCTCAACGCCAACTCATATAACGCCGGCACGTGCCAGGCGTACAGGACGGCCAGCCACACCCCGAGCGCGAGTGCCGGCATCGAGGCGACGCGCAGCAGGGCGTGCGTCCGGTGGTTGCGCAGGAGTGGCCTCACGACCGGGCGAGTTAAAGGCACGACCAGTCTCGGGTAGAGACCGAGCAGAAGGAGCAGCGGGGCCACGCTCATAAGTAGTCCGTGCTGGAGCATGTGCGCCGAGAGAAGTCTCTCCCCCGCCACCGCGTCGAGCGGCGACTGGAGAGCGACGAGGACGACCAGCAGGCCGAGAGCCCAGGCGATCGCAGCCCGTCCGTCGAAACGCCCGGAGGCCCGCCACAGCCGCCACGCGAGCAGACCGTAGCCGAGGATCGCCACGACGAGCCCGAGAAGGACCGTCGGCTCCCAGTGCCACGAAGACAGGGTGCCGCCGAGCTCTTGCGGGTGGGCGTGGTCCGTGTGCAGCAGCAAAACTCCCACGGCTAGATCCCCGACGCGAGGACCGCCACCGGCAAGAGGATGAGCCCCATTCCCACCAGCACGAGGCCCGTCGCCTCGTCGAGCCGGGGCAAGAGGGCCGAGAGGCGCCGGGAGAGCGTGGAGTAGGACTCCGGCGCGAGCAGGGCCGGTAGGAGAAACGGGATTACCATTGTCGCCGCATAGAGCATCACCAGGCCCACGCCCAGGACGAAGCTCCCGGTCGCCCCCGCCAGCACCACCAGCGCATACAGGTACGGCCCGCAGCACGACGCGCAGTACTGGCCGAAGGCGATCCCCGCCCGAAACGGCTTCTGAAACGAGGCCCTACCGGACCGGAGCAACCACAACGGCCCCCGGCACCGCGACAACCACGACCTGCGTAAAATGCCCAGAGCCGCCAGCCCGAGCACGATCGCCAGCAAGCCGCCCGCGACCGTCAACACCCACGAGTACCGGCCCAGCAGCCACGCCGTCCCGCCCAGAGCACCCGCCACCGGAAGGTAGAACAGCAAGTAGCCGAGCGCGAAGAGCACAGCCGAGCGCCGGACCGTCCCCACGCCCGACGCTTCCGCTTTCTTCGCCGCCAGGTTTCGCAGGACTACCGTCAGCGCGGCGGACATCTGGAGCTGGCAAGGGGCCATGACCACGAAGCCAGCCGCCAGAAGGAGCCCCCCAGCAAAGACGGCCGTCCACTGCGGCGAGCGGCTGGAGACAGCCACGGCCGCGAGCATAAGCACCACGAGCAGGGCGCCTGCCAGGGCGGCGCCCCTTCTGATGTCCAGAGAGAAGCCCAACGAACCGCCGGCCTACTCGTCCACGATGACGTCGTCGGCGGCAAGGCCGGCGGCCTCCTCGGAGCCGTCGGGACCCGGGGTATGAACCATGTGGAAGTCGAGGCCCTGGATGGAATTGCGGCCCTCGTAGGACCAGACCATGTCGTGCTCGGGAACCGAGATGTTGTTGTGGCTCGCCTTGCCGAGGAGCGCCTCGTTACCGGGGATGGTGCTCCAGGCGCTGTTGAACAGTCGGGTGGGCTCGCCGTCGGGGCCACGGTAAGGCTCCATCGCGGTGTCTATCGCGTACCCCTCACCGCTCGGATGGGTTACGCGCACGGCGCCGCGGCCGTCCTCGATGGTGTACTCGATCGGCACCCGGTAGGTCGCGACCCGGTCCCCGATCAGGGCCGCCAGGTCCGCGAGGGGCCCGCCGAGGCGACCCTGGAAGGCGTCCAGGAGAGCCTCGTGCTGCTCGTCGGTAGCCTTGTCGCTGACGAACAAAACCTCGCGCCAGTTGCCGTCGTGGACGTGGCCGGGGATCTGGACGAGGCTGATGAGGCTCAGGTCCGAGATGTCCACGCCCCGCGAGGTGCCCGAGCGGACATAGTAGCCGGTGAAGCTCCAGCACGCCCCGCCGTCCGGGTCGTCGGCGACCCAGCACGGGCAGGGCGCGAAGCAGGAGCAGGCCTCGATCAGGTCACCCGTGAAGTCGTAGCCGGCGTTCGTGGTCGTCGCCTCGGCCATGCGTTCCTCCTTTGTCCGTCTTCCCTCCCCACTACATTTAAGGGCCAGCGTGGCCTCGGCGCAACCACGCCTTCCTGCTCATCCATGCCATGCATACTTTGGGCGTCGAGCCTTCTTTCGCGCCAAGCAACGTAGTGTATCTCCCTGCGCAGTAGCGAAGTCTTACCTGGTAGGTGGCGGTTCTTCTCTCATTACCCGCCACCTAGTTTTGTGCAGGCTGACGACGAGCCCGACCGGCGGCAAACCGATGCCACACCCAAGAGAACCCTGGCCCAGGAGATCGTGGCCCCCGGGAGTTCGATGCTGGCTGTGTGACCCTGTAGGGGGTCGAGACATTTATCGACAAGTGTGAACAGTAGGTCGCCACGTCCTTCTCAGGTTGGTTTACCTTTGGTGATGCTCCATACCAAGTGCCACTCAATTAGAGGCGATCCATGATCATACTGTTAACCCTGTTTCCGGTCGTGATGCTCGAACTGCTATACCTCAGTCCCCTGCTTCACTCGCTCGCCATGGCGGTAGCTACCTCCATCGGCAACCTTCTTAGCGTCGCGGCCACGGGGTTTGTGCTTATACCCTTGGTCCTATGCGCCTTCGAGTGGTGGCTACTCCCGAGGCCGATCGATTCTCCGGGGGTGGAGGCCGCCGGGGTCGCGCTGATCGTTAGCCTATATGCCCTGTCTGTTGCCGTGTTCGCATGGACCAGTTGAGTGCCGTCCAGTCGAGCACGACCGGCTAGTAGTTCAGGGTATCGAAATGGTGGCGTAGCAAGATAGTCCTTGAACCTGATCGGCTTGGATGCTGGGGATGAGGAGCGACAAAATGACGATGCTTGGAAGTCGTAGTAGCGCGGATTAAGTTCGCTGGATCTCTCCGAGTTGCTGCACAAGATATCAGTGAGTTGCCGGAACCTCTATCATCTTGTAGGTCACTGTAGCTACCGTCTATTGGGTCAAGTGCTATGAAAGACGCTTCGGATGAGATCGCATGAAGGGCCGGCAGCCAATGAGCGCCGAGATCGTGGCCGTTGGGACCGAGATACTCCTCGGGAGTCTCGTGGACACGAACACGGCTTGGCTCAGCCGTCGACTCGCGGCTTCGGGCGTTGGGGTCTACCGTCACACCAGCGTCGGGGACAACAGAGGACGCCTCGTCGCCACCCTTTCGGAGGCCGCCTCCCGGACCGATCTCGTGGTCTGCACTGGCGGGCTGGGGCCGACCTCTGACGATCTTACTCACGAGGCGTTGGCACAGGCGACGGGCCGCGAGATGGTCGAGTACCCCAAAGCGAAGTGGCACATAGACAAAGTGTTCGAGCGCTTCACCGGCCGCAGGCCGCCCCCCTCCGCCTACAAGCAAGCCCTCTTCCCTGAGGGCTCCGAGCTCATCTCCAACCCTTTGGGCACCGCGATGGGTGTGCTGCTCGAGCTCGGCGGGGTGCTCTTCACCACGCTGCCCGGCGTGCCAGCGGAGATGCAGAGGATGTTCGAGGAGACGCTCGAGCCCCTGATCAAGGAACGCAGTGAAGGCGTGATCGTCTCCCTGATCCTTAAGTTCGCCGGAATCAGCGAGGAAGAGTTAGGCGAGGAGATCCAAGACCTTTTCGACTCCCCGGATCCCACGGTCGCTTCCTTGGTCGGTCCCGGCGAGATCGGAAGAGGCGAGGTTCACGTTCGTGTCACCACTAGAGCCTTCACACGCGAAAAGGCAAAGGAGAGGGTAGAACCCTTCGCCGAAGAGATCCTCTCCCGCTTGCGTGATTACTACCTAGATCGCGAGCAAGGATGAAACTGGGCGGTTGTACACCCTCCTTGAGCGTTTATTAGGCATTCTGCTCGCAAATGGGTGCAAGGAGGGAGCCTACGAGCGGATTCTAACCGCTCACCTACTCGTTACGAGTAAGTCAAAGAGGGTTGTAGTTGCTTGCACAGGGTTGCGAACCCTGCATAGATAAGCCGGCCGCCTTTCTCTGCCTTGCCGTGTTGCACCGTATTGCGTTCGCGGTTGTATCAGGGTGGTGTCAAAGTCACCCTCGTATTCGACTCTGACTCGGGGCTTCCTGAAGCCGATTTTACGACCTCCTTAGCAGGGCGACCAACAGTCCCAGCGCCGTGCCAGCCGCAGCCCCTGGCCTCACCACCGGGTGCCTCTCCAGCCAGTTGTAGAGGCTCCGCGAGAGCGCCCGGAAGCCGTTTTTGGCCGTGTCGTGTCCCCTTATCGGAGCGTACAGGTTGTCGGGGTCCTCCTAGGACCTCGGCTCGTCAGTCTTCTGCAGGGCGAATCCTGCCCGCGTCGTGAGAACGGCTCGAGCATGCGCGGGGGAGAGGCACTGGTTGAGGATTAACGCCTGGGCGGCGCGGCGGGGATGGCGACCGCCTCGCTCCCCGCCCCTTATCTCCTCCACCAGGGAGTCGAGCCCCTCCTCGCTCCGGGCTGAGGCCACAACCTTCGCGCCCCTCCTCGCGAACCGGAGGGTCGTCTCACAGCCTATCCCGCTGGAGGCCTCATCAGAGCAACCACCTGCTCCC
>DASQVA010000074.1:0-21387 GCA_035641035.1 Rubrobacter sp.
CCACGGCGACAGCCACCCCTAGTCCTAGCGCGACGGCTACCGTTAGCCCGCTGCCCACCTCCGGCGATCCTTCGCTTGTCGGGCCGCTTGCCTTGGTGGCGGCCCTGGCGCTGATAGGTTCCAGCGTAGCAACTTTGGCACTTTTGCGGCGCCTTGTCATAATCGCTAGACCTGTGCCGAGGACTTGGATGCGGCCGGCTCTTTACACCCTCGTGGGCTAGCGCACTTCGAAGAATTTCTGTTCCACGACGTTGGGTGAATAGAGGGGGCGGGAGGCCCCGGACATCCCCCGCCATGCGTTTGGGAGCGGCGCGACGGGGGTAGGCAGATACTCTGTTGATGCAACCTAACGCACAAGGAGAGCCGCGCATGTCCTTAGGCAACTACGACGTAATAGCGGGTTGCAATGGGGTTGACCCGGTGGGGTTGCTCTTTGGAATGGCACACTTGACGGGAACTTTATCTTCCGCGTGGGCCTTCTAAAGAAGGATCCATGCCCCCAGGAGAGCGCATGGTCCAATATCCCTGCAAAGCGCTATGAGTCGACGCCAAAGGGGTCACGTACAATACTGTTGTGGTAAACATACCGGCTCTCCTTGTATTAAGCGCGAAACGCACATAGATGTTATGTCTCGGGCGAACAGCGGGCAAGAGGGGCCGTTTGAAGGCCTCCTTGAGCTTGCAGCGGACCTGCTTTCTTCGCCGAATGATGACCGCCATTTGAGGGCCTTTAAGGTGGATTTGAATACCCACGGGCCCGGGATGTCTTAGGAAACCTTACCGGCCCCAGAGTCAGTTGGACGTCTCGCCCGGCGGCCCAACGCGGCGCGGCGGGAGAAACTGGCATGCCGACAAATATGCAGAAGATATTTCAAAGACCTCTAGCCTTGAGGGTGTCCTTCCTGCTAAGTAGCGCACCGCTGGCCTAAGGGATGTTTAAGGCGGCTACGGAGGACCTTGGACTTAGGTCCCCGAAGTCCCATCGCCAGGGAGTAGAAAATGTCAGTATTTCGGAAGTGGGGACAGGTACGTCAACTTTGACCTCGCCTATCGATCGGCTTCGTAATGACGATCGAGCGGATCGCTCGCCAAGCGAAGGTTCGACTCCGGTAGTCTCTCTTCAACGCTTCGATGAAAATCTCTTCTGAGCTCCGATCTAAGAGGCGCTCAGACACGAGGGTGTCAGGCTCTCGGGGTGGCAACGTCGATGGGTGGTCTTCTGCTGCGATCCTGTGGCGTAACCAGGCCACCCCTCCCCGCAAAGCTAGCGTAACCAACCCTACAGCGACCGCGTTGCCGGCGGGCCTCAGCTTTGCGGGAAGGGTGCGACCCATCACCGTTAGGTTACCTCTCCGATGCGCCATGAGATCGCTGCTAGCCTCCAACGAGGCACCGCATGAGCCACAGAAGCGGTTCTCCGGCGGGTTGGCGTGCCTGCATCGTGGGCATGGAGCTTGATCGGGCATGGTCCCCTTCTCCTCTCGTCCGATCTTCCCACTTTACACTAGGCTCCGGCTTTTAGCGGACGTCTACCCCGAGTTCCTTCTCGGCGATAGGGACGTCGGCGGCCCTCCATCGCCCTGCCCATGCTCTCCAGGGAGCCTCGAGCTCTGTGTCGAGCCCGACGACGTCTTCGACCAGTTCGTCGAGTTCTTGATGAAACGCTTCGCGCGGCATCTTCTTAAAATACTCTAATCTGGTTTACAGTCCTAACTCTCCGAATCGCTTCGAGGTGCGACTTCGAGGTGCGATTATGTTTGCAATTCGTTGCGCAGCGCGGTACTCGATTGTCATCCCGTTAGTGTCGTTTGTGTGATCTAGCAATCTCTATAACAAGATCGGTGCTCGACCGCTTGCGCTGCATCCGTCCCACGAGCATAACGAGTAATCCTACTCCCAGAACGAAAACGGCAAGCGTGACCGCGAGTGGCCCGGCTCTTACGAGGAGCGCGCCCAAGGCGGCGAGGGCGGCCGAGGCGGGAATGGTGAAAATCCATGCCCACACGATACGACGGGCAACGCCCCACCGCACGGCGCTGAATCGGTGGGTGGCGCCGGCGCCCATAACCGCGCCCGACACGACCTGCGTCGTGCTCACGGGCAACCCCCACGCCGTTGCCAGTTGAATCACGGCTGCGGCGACCGTCTGGGCGGCGAACCCGTCGACCGGCTGCATCCGGACTATTCGGGTCCCCATCGTGCGGATAATGCGCCAGCCCCCAGCCCACGTCCCGAGGCCGATCGCGAGCGCGGCGGCGAGCGCGACCCACGTCGGGACCGCGAACTCCGAAAGGTAGCCTGAACTAAACAGGGCGAGGGTAATGATGGCCATCGTCTTCTGCGCGTCGTTAGCTCCGTGGCTGAAGGCTACGAAACCGCTGGAAAAGAGCTGAAGCCTACGGAACGTGCTGTTGGCTTGGCTGGGACGCGCTCGGCGGAGTAGGTTGAGAAGCGCGACGGTGATCAAGTACGCGAGGAAAAGTCCGGCGATCGGCGACGTGATTAAGGTGACGAAGACGGGATAGACTTCCCCCCACTGCACCGCCTCGATCCCGTACACCGTAAGGCCCATACCGATTAGCGCTCCAATCAACGCGTGTGAAGAGCTCGAGGGAAGCCCCGCACGCCAGGTGAAGAGGTTCCAGGTGATGGCACCGAAGAGCACAGCGACCAGCATCGAAAGCGCGACGCCGCCCGCTGGCGCCACGAGGCTACCGACAGTGTTCGCGACCTCTGCGTGGAGCAGCTGCGTCGTGACGACCGCGCCGACGAGGTTGAGGACGGCGGACAGACCGACGGCGAGGCGCGGCGTCAACGCCCGCGTCCCGATCGCTGTGCCTATTGCATTCGCCGTGTCGTGGAAGCCGTTGGTGAAGTCGAAGAAGAGCGCGACGGCGATGGTGAGAACGAGGAGGAGCGTCTGCGCGTCAGGCATTTTTGGTCGCGATGCCCTCCAGCACGTTTGCCACCGTCTCGCAGCGGTCGAGGGCATCCTCCAGGAGACTGTATAAGTCCTTGAGCTTGATGACCTCTAGTACTGGGTGCTGGTTGCTGAAGAGCTCTGCGATAGCGTGGCGCGACGTCGAGTCTCCTACGTCCTCGAGACGATGGACCTCGGCGCTGTGCTCCTCGATCCCTTTACCGGATTCGAGCTTGCCGATCGCCTGCTCGAGCTGCGCGACCGCTACCGTGAGAAGTCTCGTCAACTCACGCGCAGGTGTGGGAATGACCGTGATCTCGTACAAGTTGGCCGTATCGACGACTTCCTCTATGTAGTCGAGGATGTCGTCCAAGCCGGACGCGAGGGCGTAGATGTCCTCGTGGTCGAAGGGGGTAACGAAGGTCCGGTTGAGAGTGAGCACAATCTTGTGGGTGATCTCGTCACCCTGGTGCTCGAGATCCTTGATCTCGCGCTGGTACGCCGCAAGGTCCGCCACGTCGTTAAGAGCCCGTTCTAGCAAGCCAGCCGAACGCACGATAGTCGCAGCCTGTTGCTCGAAGAGCTCGTAGAAGCGCCGCTCGCGGGGGATGAAAGACAGTGTTCTGACGTTCTTACTCAGGATGTTTCGAAGCCGCCAGCCTCTCGAAGGTGTGGAAGCCGAGGTTCGCCGCGGATCAGACACCTGTATCTCCCATCCCTTCAAGATGACTGTCGCTGTTATCCCGGACCATAGACTATGGACTTCGCGCCCTAGTTTCAAGCTACGCCCATCACCCTCCAGACCCACGTAACCCTACCGTCCTTCTACCTTCTTAGTAGAGTACACACTACCTATTCACAACATAGTAGAAGTTGCGCTTCCCAGTGATGTCTTTACGGATCTAGTGCAGAAAGTAGCGGATTGCTCAAAGCCGAGGGGGATGGTGAACCTTATGAGTAGCGGAAGATGTTCGGGAAAGCATCAGGACCGTGGATCTGCGGTGCGCTTTGTCGCGCTTGCGTTCCCACGCTCCCAGTCTGTCATATCATGGTTCCAAAGGCGGTGTACCGCTCCGTCGTTTGAGTACCTTTGCACATCATCGTCATGAGCATCATGGGCGTGACGATGCCTATACCTATAAGGTTTTCGCATAACGATCATCGACAATACGTCCCTGCTACCGTCATGGTGATCGTCATCGAGAAAATGGTTTAGGTAAGCTGCATGTTCGCCATCATTACGCTTATTTGCGGGGTTTTCAAGCAGGGGGTGGCTCGCTTTGACCTCTAGGACCCTCACCCCCTCGACGACGAGCGTGCGCTGAGGAGGTTGCCGGAACTTGACAGTGGATTTCACCTGCTGGGGGGATGGACCACGTACACCACCCTGCCCTGTACACATAAGTCCTCGGCGGGGACCACTATGTCCTCGTGCTCGTTATTGTGTGGCCTGAGTCTGACCATCTCCCCTTCCCGGTAGAGGCTCTTGACCGTGACCTTCTCGCCACCGAGTAGGGCTACGATCACCGCGCCGTCGGGAGGCGACTCGTCCTCCTCCACCACGAGCAGATCCCCTTCCTCGATCCTCGCCCCGGTCATGCTGTCGCCTTCGACCCGAAGCGTGTACCGCCTCCTGCCCGAACGCGAGGAGAGCAACTCCGAGGTCAGTGAGTAAGCCCCGTCGTCCATGGCTACAGCCTCAAGTCCTCGTCCCGCGGATATCCTCCCGAGCAGAGGCGTCTCTCCGACGACCTCCCACCCCTTCTCGGTCAGCACGGGCGTCCTGGTTCGATCGTCCAAGCGCCTTACGTACCCGTCGCCTTCGAGCCTGCCCAGGTGATGGTGGACGGTCTGGGCGCTCTTCAATCCCACCCCCTTGCATATCTCCCGTATGCTCGGCGGCGCCCCTTTCTCCCCCGATCGCCGGGCGAGGAACCTGAGAATCTCCGACCTCTTCTCGAACAACTGCTCGGCCATACCGTGCCTCCGAAACTCTACTCCAGAGGAACTGTAGCCCATTTCGCCCTAGACATCAAACAACTGTTTGGTGTAGAGTGGAAAGAAAAGGAGAGCGCCCCACCCCGGGCCCCTAAGACCGAACGGCTACCAACCATGAACGGTCTTGAGGGGCTCTCTGAAGGGATGAAGACGCCCGTCCTTGCCCGTAATTGTACCGGGCGGGGCGAGGTTTCTCGACCCCGGATCTTGAGGCCGCTTCTCCCCAGAGCAAAGGAGGAGCCGTGTCCCAAACCAGCGTCTCGGAGGTCCACCGCTACCCCTCGGGGCTACCGGGTTTCGAGGAGCCCCTGTTCACCACCCCCGATTCCAAAAGGGCCGTAGCCGAGCACCTCCTTGGGGCACCGTGGTTGAAGCGTGCCTCGGAGGTGGGTGAACGCACCGGGGAGGCGGTCCACGCCTTGAAGGAGCCCGTGAGGCTGAGGGTCCGGCGTGGCGGGGTGGAGATCGTGCGGCCTCGCACTGGGAGATGCTCTCAGAGGAGGTCGAGGGCGCTGGGGGTCCTGGACCACTGGGGGGAGGTCAAGGACTGGTGGGACGCGGACCGGCGCATAGGTAGGGTGATTTTTTGGGTTTTCTGGAGTGGTGTCGTCGCGGACCTGGCCCGGGAGCGGTCCGGAGGATGGTTGTTGATAGGGGTGGCGCACTGATCGCGAGGTTCGCCCACCTCCACGCCAGGAGCGGCTTCTCATACGGGTTCGGAACGGCCACACCTGAGGAGTTAGCAGAGGCCTCGGCGGAGATGGGCATGGTCTCCCTAGCGCTCACCGACCGGGACGGGCTCTACGGGATACCTGGGCTCCTCAAAGCCGCCAAGGTGTCGGGGATCTCCCCCATCGTGGGGGCGGAGGTAACGATGGAGGGAGGCGGTCACCTGGTCCTGCTGGCGGAGAGCGTGGATGGCTACGGGTCCCTTTCACGCTTGATAACGGCCTACCGTTGTGCCTCCGAGGACAGGCGTAGACCACGCTGCCCACTAGACCTGCTGCTCAACCACGCTCGGGGGCTGATCTGCCTGAGCGGGGCGGTTCCCTTCGGGTTGATTCCCAGCCTGGTGCTCTCTGACCGGGCGTCGGAGGCGAGGGAGATCCTTGGCCGGCTCTCCGACGCCTTCGGGCAGGAAGGCGTGTTCGTGGAGCTCACAGACGACCGGACGGCGGGGAGCAGGACAAGACTCAGAAAGATGGTCCTCTTTGCCGAGGAGAACAGGGCGCCAGTATTGGCAACTAACGAGGTGGCTTACCTTAGGCGCCGCGAACATCGGCTGCACGACGTCCTCGTGGCCGCCTCCAACCTGACCAAGCTGCCCGGCCCAGGCTACCGCCCCACCGACCAACTTTACCTCAAGCCCGCCGCGAAGATGGAAAGCCTCTTCGCGGATTACCCCGAAGCCCTGAAGAATGCGGCCATGTTGGCCGACAGGTGCGCCGGGGCTGTCGAGCTCGCCGGGAGGGTCCACGTGCCCACGGCCATGATTGGGGACGACGCGGCCCCGGAGGGTGAGCTAACCCGGCTGTCGCTCGCAGGGGCCAAGGAGAGGTACGGCAAGTTGGACGAGAAGGTCCTCGGCAGGCTCAGGAGAGAGCTCTCCTGCATACAAGCCTTGGGTTTCGCCCCGTACTTCCTGTTAGCGCACGAGGCCGTCCGGATAGCCAAGGGTAAGGGCGTCCCCGTGACCGGGAGGGGCAGCGCGGCCAACTCCGTCGTCTCCTATTGCCTGGGACTGACCCAGCCGGAACCCTTCGCGAACAGACTGCTCTTTGAGAGGTTCCTCCACGAAGGCCGAGAGGATCCACCGGACGTGGACTTGGATCTCTGTTCGGAGGGGCGAGACGAGGTAAGAGACGAACTCCTCGGGAGGTACGAGCGATACGGTGCGGCGGTCGCGGCTACGGCCAACACCCTGTCGCTCAGGGGTGCGGTCAGGGTGGCCGCGAGGGCCCTGGGACACCCGCCAGAGGAGACGAACCGGCTCTCCCGCTACGTGCCGGTCAGATTCAAAGACCGAGATAGGTTTCTCAACCCCATCTCTGGTTGGAACGAGGCCCTTAGTGAGCCCGCCATGAGAGGACATCCCTTACAGGATAAAAGGAGGCACGAGCTCCTGCTCGATCTCTCCTGGAGGCTAGCCGGGAGATTGCACCAAGCTGGAACCCACCTGGGAGGGCTCATTTTCGGCAACGCCCGCAACCACCTCTCCGAGCTCGTGCCCCTCGAACCTTCGGGGAAGCCGGGGCTCATCAGGTGCCAGTTCGATAAGGACGACCTCGAGTATGTAGGTCTGCCCAAGCTGGATCTCTTGGGTTTAAAGATGCACACGGCGTTGAAGAAGGCCGGGGAGTTAGTTTCGAGGAGATCGGGAGAGGAAATCGACCCCCTCTACCTTCCCCCCGACGACGCAGAGACTTACCGGCTGATCCGCACGGGTAGGAACGCGGGAATGTTCCAGCTGGAGAGCCCGGGGCAGATGCATCTCAGCAGGCGCCTCGGGCCGAGGAGGTTCTCCGACCTCATAGCCCAGATCTCCCTTTTCAGGCCTGGTCCCGTGAGGGGCGACCTCGTTACGCCCTACGTGATGAGGAGGAAGGGGTTGGAAGAGTACTCCGTCCCCCTCCAGGAGCTCGAGGAGGTTCTCGGGCCCACCTACGGGATCCTGATGTACCAGGAGCAGGTCCTCGAGGTGGCCCACAAAGTGGCTGGTTTCTCCCTGGCCGAGGGGGACCTCATCCGCAGGGCGATGACCAAGGACCGGGGCCACGGGGCCATGGGCGCCATCAAGGGCGAGTTCGTGAGACGGGCCGTCGGGCGGGGAGTGCCGATAAAGACGGCCAGGGAGATCTTCTCCTGGGTGGAGGGCTTCAGTGTTTACGGCTTTCCGGCCTCCCACGCGGCTTCCTTCGCCCACCTCTCCTACGCCAGCGCCTACATGAGGCGCCATTATCCGGCGGAATTCTTCGGCGCCCTCCTCAATTCGCAGCCCATGGGCTTCTACTCTCCTAGGGTCCTCCTGAACGAGGCTAGGAGAATCGGAATCTCGGTGCTGCCGACCGACATTCACCTCTCCGCGGAGGGGTTCACGGCCGAGGCCGATGGAACTGCGCTGCGGGTGGGCCTCTCGTACTGTAAGGGCATATCCCAGAAGGCCGTAGCCTCCATCTTGTCCGAGAAGCTGAGCAGGCCCTTCGCCTCCGTGTCCGATCTCTACCAGCGGACCCACGTCGAGAAGGACTGCCTGGAAATGCTCGTCAGGGGAGGGTTTTTGGACACCTTGTCCGACCGAAAGGAAGACCGGCTGGGATTGCTCGACGAAGCGCAGAGGCTCCCGAAGAAGCGGCGTCACGCTCGACAGCCGGAGATCCCCATGCCCCACCCGGCGAGTTGGTGGGCGACGAGGGAGTGCAGGACAGTCGAGCATCTTCCCCTCACCGAAACACGGAGGGAGCGCATGGAGTGGGATACGCTAGGGCTCAACGTCCGTCGCCATCCCCTCTCGCCCTACCACGGTGCGCTGAGTGATCTCGAGGTCGTCTCGAGTAAGGCGATCATGGACCTCCCGCATGGTGCCCGCGCTCGTACCGCGGGCCTGATCGAGTGCCTCCAGTGCCCGCCCACCAAGAGTGGCAACCCCGTGTGGTTCCTTCTGATAGAAGACGAATACGGCCTCCTGCAGGCGACGATCTTCCGCGACGTCTACGCGAAGTACGGCGATCTCCTGCACCACCGAGGGGCTTTTCTGCTCGAGGGCCAGGTCGAGCAAGGTCGCAGGCGCGGCTTCTCTTTCTTGGTGGAGCGCGTGGCCGACCTAGTCGAGGTCCTGGCCGAGACGAGGATGTCCGCTCCCAAGGCGACGACGGCGTCGGGGACGTTACTCAGGGCCAAGATGCACAGCAGAAGGGTGGGGTAGGATCCCGTGGACGGCACGTTGTCCCAGGCGGCAACCGCGGCGGCCTCCGTTCTGGCGCTGGTCCTCTCCATTACCAACCTCTACCTACAGCGGAGGGACCGCACGCCCCGCCTGAGGATTCGGGTGCGCTACGAGTACCGCCTCGAGCCCGCTGAAGAAGCCCCAGGCGATGAGGACCCGCCCCGGGTGCACGATCACTCCCAAGAGGGTCTCTACCTCCGGTTGGGGGACTTCTTGAAAGAGCACGGCGTCGGGTACCCGCAGGGCACGCCCGTGGTGCGCTTCGCCCTCTCCAACGAGGGGGAGAAGCCGATCTATCTCGACGAGGTCGCGCTGGTCCTCGGCTCGTGGCCCCGCCCCTCCAGGGATCGGCTCGTATTGGACCCGACGGAAGGCAGGATCTTTCCTCGCGACCTGGCCCGAGGGACGGCCGCCAACGTCCTCCGCAATCAAGGAGGCCAGGAGAGTGTCGCGGAGCTCGTGCCCGGGGACGGTGTCGGCTACAAGTTTGAGCTGGTCCGACTCGCGAACATTCTGGAGGAGGAGGGACACACCGGCAATATTTGCCTGGCGCTCGAGGCCACCGACCGGCTGGGAAACGTGTACCGTCGCCCCTTCGGGGTCAACACCGACCTCTGGGCCTACCCGGAGGCGCGGTGAGTGTTTACCGGCCGATGAGTCTATTGGCGCGGGCGAGGTGGTCTGAGGGGTGTCTCTGAGAGCTCGCCACGGCCGCGAGGATCGTTGGTTGGACCTCACGGCATTATGGCGGTTCGCCTGTGCCCGTGCCCCGCGCTCCATGGCGCGGCATTTTGGTCACCTCTATAAACTGTGTCGGGCCGATGGATTAACCTTCTCAAACAAATGGATCTTGCCGAAGGGAGACGTTACGGTGGAGAAGGTGGGGTTCGTGGGGCTGGGGATCATGGGCGCGGCCATGGCGGGCAACCTCTTGGAGGCGGGCCACGAGCTCGTGGTTCACAACCGCACCAAGACTAAGGCGGAAGGGCTCGCGAGGCGCGGGGTGGAGATTGCCGATTCGTCGAGGGAGGTTGCCCAGGAGAGCGACGTCATTATCACTATGCTCCCTGGACCGACGGAGGTCGAGGAGGTCGTCGCCGGGGAGGACGGCCTGCTGGAAGGGGCCCGAGAGGGCTCCCTCATCGTCGACATGAGCACCTCCTCGCCGGTGCTCGCCCGAGGGTTGTACCGAATGGCTAAGAACAGGGGCGTGGGGATGCTCGACGCCCCGGTCTCCGGTGGTGATATCGGGGCCAGGGAGGGCACACTCTCGATGATGGCCGGAGGAGACGAGGACGACTTCGAGAGGGCGAGACCTCTCTTTGAGGCGATGGGCGAGACGATCGTACATGTCGGAGGGGCCGGGGCCGGTCAGACGGTGAAGGCGTGCAACCAGGTTGTCGTGGCCCTCGTCATCGAAGCGGTATCCGAAGCTTTAGTCTTGGGATCGAAGGCAGGGGTGAAGCCCGAGAAGGTCGTGGAGGTGCTCTCCGGTGGCCTGGCGGCAAGCCGGATCCTGGAGGACAAGGGCGAGAGGTTTCTTAATCACGACTTCGCCCCCGGGGGCAAGGTAGAGTTCCATCGCAAGGACCTCGGGATAGCGCTTGCGGCGGGCAGGGAGCACGGGGCGGTGCTACCCGCCACGGCGATCGTCGACCAGATGTTCGGAGCGCTGGTGGCGAAGGGTAGGGGTGGCTGGGACCACTCGGCCTTGGTCACCTTGATCGAGGAGTGGTCGGGGCGTGAGGTGCCGGACACGGATCGATCTTAGGCGGTGGCCGTTACGGAGACCGGGCAGTGGTTTGACTGCTATCTACGTGGCTACCCAGTGGTGAGGTGACAGATGCGGCGGCCCGGCGGCCCCGCAGACAGGCCAATAGAGGAGCCTGTCATAGGCCTCCTGAGGCCCTTTTCTATGGAGCGGGGGAAGTAGACTTCCCAGAAAGCCTTATAGTAGGCACTTGGGTGAATAAAGGGGTGTTAGGTAGCGGTCTCGGTCAGGTAGTGGCTCGGTAACGGCACGAGATCTACTTCATTCACGTGCTGCCAGACCCGGCGCGCGGGGTACATCGTCAACGTTAGCTCGGGGACGTCTCGGATGGTGCTCCCAGGCGTGGGGGCCTACGCGGCCAGCAAGTCGGCGCTAAACATGCTGTGGCCGGTGATCAGGAGGAGTTTGCACCCGACCGCATCGTTGTCTCCGTTGTCTATCCCTCGGTCACTGCCACCGAGTTCCACGACAAGCCGCGCGTTGGAGGCCTGCATGGGGATTTGGCGGCCTCGTCCCGCACACCCCGCGGTACGTGGCCAAGGCTATCGTCCGGCGATCCGCACCGGTGAGGCTGAAGTCATTATCCCCCATGACCCGAACGCCTCGAGAAAATGGAGATCACCGACTCGCAGACATGAGAGCGGGGGATCCCAGCGCGCATGTCGGAGGCACCTCGGCTACCACATCACCTTTAGAGATCTCTGCATTTCATCGTCAAGACGGTCACAGGCGTCACACTACTGCCCATGTCTACGGGGTTTTCCCGTGACGATATCTTACTGAGAAGCGCCAACTAGCGTCACGCCTATCGTCACAGAGAAAAGCCCTTCGCTATGCGGTTCTCTGAGTGGTGTGATGGTCAGGTAGGCTCGGAACCCACCTCCCTACCGAAGACGATCACTGCCGTTGGGTGGGGTACCTACCGAGGAGGATGACGGTCTTAGTCCTAGCTGGTGGGTGTATTCCGGGCAACCGAAGCGTATCTTACGGTCACCCTGGTGCAGCGGATTAGGGTGAGGTGCTCGCAGGATGGGAGGTATGCTGGCCGTGAAGCTCGCGCTCTGGGTGTTGTTCGCCCTAGCGATCGTGGCCGTGGGCTACTCCGGAGTTGCCTTGGTCGTGGCGACCTGGCTCTCCACCCCCAGCCGCCAGCCAGAGGAGCGAACTCCCGGCGACGTGGGCCTCAACTACCGTGAGGTGAGCTTAAGGAGCACCGACGGTCTGGTCCTTGCGGGCTGGTGGGTACCCGGGAATGACTTGTCCCAGGCGGTGGTGCTGGTTCCCGGCCTGGGGGGCGACAAGTCCGACCGGCACGTCCTCGAGACCGCCCCCGTCTACGCCCGGGCGGGATACGGTGTGCTGATGATTGACCTCAGGGCCCAAGGTCGCTCTGAGGGGAAGCGGGTTACTATGGGCTATCGGGAGGTGCGGGACGTGCGGGCGGCGCTCGCCTGGCTCAAGGAGCGAGGCTTCGCACCCCAAGATGTCGTCTTGCACGGCTTCTCGATGGGCGGGGCGACGGTTTTGCGGGCCGCCCCGGGCACGAGCGTTGCGGCGGTGGTTGTGGATTCGGCCTACGCCGACCTGCCCCTAATACTGCGGCAGCGGCTGCCAGAGGCCAGCGGCTTGCCGCCCTTCTTCACGCCAGGCGTCATGCTGGCAGCCAGGTTGTTCCTGAATCTCGATCCCTGGGCAGTTCAACCGGATGAGGACACCCGTAGGTTCTGCAAGGAGGGGGTACGACTTCTCATCATCCACTCAACCGGTGACAAGGTGGTGCGCTTCGGGCACGCTTCACGGCTCAAGGAGGCTTGTCCTAGAGCCACCTTTTGGAAGATAGAGGGCTATGAGCACGTTGGGGCCTTTACCCACCCTGAGTACGAGCAGAAGCTCAGGAGCTTCTTAAAGACGGGGGCGTCCGCATAGGGGCGATCACTGCGTTCGCATAGTCGGTGGTGCAGCCAAAGAACCTTCTTTTTAGACGACAACTGCCCGTAACGGTCGTCTTAACACTTGAGAGACGGTCACCATGCAAAGTAGAAATGTGACAGAAGGCGTAAGGGACCAGGAGCGAGGAGTTAAGGCGGTGGGCGTCCAGGCCGCCACCTGGCTCACACGAGTCGTATCTGGTTTCGCTACCACTTGCGGTTGACAGCTTCCAGAACATGGCTGCTGAGAGCCTCATTTTCGATGAGCTCAGAACCAAGCTCGACGTCGAAGAAACCCAATAGATTACTGGGCGTGAGCTTGCCGCCCTCAAGGGTCATAAAGGCATTGAACGCGACAAGGACGCTGTTCTGGAGCACTACGCCGCCCTCGCACCCGGGGCCTCGACAACCGCACCGCCGAGGAGCGCGACCACCGCCCACGGTCCCCATACAGTTTCCGTAGCGGGTAAGAGGAAGCCAGCGCCCAGCCGCACCGTGGTGGCGTTTAACCCGTCGTGGCGAGGTGTTTCTCGTAGAGCTCCATCGCACCTGTAAGCGAGGGGCATCGGACAAGGATCTAGCCTCTAAGAATCCGTCCTTTTCTCAGCCCGTGTTGAACCGAAAGATCGGTGCCCTTGGGGTAATAGTGGGTGGGTAAAGGAGAGGAGGCGGGCACCGATTTGTTATTAGTTATTGTGGACGTGTTAGGTAAAGGTCAGATAACAACGCGGTAAATATTTGATAACAAAGCGTGTCTTGGGCTAGGGTCGAGGCCTTTGCACAAACAACCCGCTGAAGTAGACGTTAGTGAATAAGGGTGAGATGTGGAAGTGCCATACCTAAGCGAGGAGCAGAGAACGGAAAAAAAGAGACTCCGGAGAACGCAAGGATGCTCCGTTCTCTGCCGATCTCAGATACATCAATCCTCTGGGGGGCACGGGTGCGCCCCTCGGCCGATAAGCTGCCTGCCGTCCTCACCCTTCGCGAGAAAGAGGCAGCTTCCCTTATAGAGTACGGGCGGGCTCTCGAACCGCCAGATAGCCTCGGAGCACTTCCTCTACGAGCGAGCGCACCGTCGAGAACCACGTCTCAACGATCCTGCGCAAGCTGAGGCTCGCCTCCCAGACGAGTCCATATCCACTCCGCTGGAGATCACACTCTCTATATCGGGCACGTCAGGTGTTCAGCAGGCCTGCGACCAGGCCCCGTTCGTCCCGGTCCGCTCCCCCGGTGGCGGCTATCCTCAAGGAGACGTTCGGAAGCATGAACCCTGCTTCCCCGACCACCGTGCCGGAGAGCACGAGGGTCAGTCCGCCGCTTTCGGACACGCCCGTCATTAGGAGCAACCCCGCCGCCACCAGCGTCAGGCCCCAAGTGGCGATCGTTCTCGCGCCGACCCTTGTAGCCAGCCGCCCGGCGACCGGGGCGGCGACGACGGAGGCGGGGGTCATGGGCAGAAATAGGAGACCGGCCACGAGCGGACCGTACTCGAGCACCTTCTGGAAGTGGAGCGTCAACACGTACAGCCAGGCGATGCCGACCGAGGACTGCAGCGCGATGGCGGCGTTGGGAGCGGCCACGGCGCGCCTCCTCAACACCCCCAGCGGAATCACAGGGGACGACGATCGCAGTTCGGTCACCACGAAGAGGGTAGAGAGCAGCAGGCCCAGAGCGCCGAAACCGAGCGTGGCGATGGACCCCCAGCCGTTGTGTGGCACCTCGGAGATGGCGGAGATGACCAACGCGAGCCCCGAGGCGGCCGTGAGCGCCCCGATCAGGTCGAGGTAAGCTGGGGATTGCTCATCCCGGCTTTCGGGGACCGCTACAGGGGCGGGCAGGAGCGCTGCGAGGGCCACAGGCACGTTGATGAACATTACCCACCGCCAACCGAGCAGCTCCGTGATCACCCCTCCCCCCCACCATGCCGACCACGAACCCCAAAGCCGCCATCGCGCCGTAGAGGCCGATGGCGCGGTTGCGCTCCTCCCCCTCGGCAAAAACGTCCGTCAGCAGCGAGAGCGAGGCCGGCACGAGGGCCGCCGCGCCGACACCATGCAGGAAGCGGGCGGCGACGAGGATCCAAGGTTCCCAAGAGAACCCACCGGTGAGTGAGGCCGCGGCGAAGAGGGAGAGCCCCGCCACGAAGAGGCGGCGCCTCCCGTAGAGGTTGCCCGCGCGACCGAGCGGGAGCACGAGGCCGCCGAAGGCGAGCGCATAGCCGTTGAGGATCCACTGCGCATCGGCGCCCGAAAAACCCAACTCCCCACGCATCGAGGGCAGCGCGATGCTGACTATGGTGGTGTCGACCACCACGATGAACGAAGCGAGGCACAACACAAAGAGTGCCAAGCCCTTTGGCGGGGTCACGTCCGAACTGACAGTGGATGGATGCTTCCTGTTCCGGTATTCATGTACTCGATCGTATCCCCCGAACAGGTCAGACCCATTCCTGATTGGCGGGCAACTTCTCGAACCGTGATCGGGAGGCCGAGGGACATAGGCCGGGCACTTACTCACCCCTGTGCGTGGAAGGGGAGAGCTGGGAGGTTCGCCTGTACGGGCAGATCTAACCACAAAGTGCGCCACTCATAGGTCGCCCTGCGCCAGCGGTAAGATAATTGTAGGATAGCCGCGGTGACGACAGAAAACACCACGATTAGAGATTACGATGCGGATGACGCGCCTCAGATTGTCCGGCTCTTTTACGAGACAGTCTGCTCGGTGAACTGCGCGGACTACTCCGAAGAGCAGGTGCGGGCTTGGGCGCCGGGCGTGCCCGACCCGGAGGAGTGGCACGCCCGCATGGCCGATCGGCGCACGCTGGTGGCGGAGGAGGGCGGCGAGGTGGTCGGCTTCGCCGAGCTGGAAGAGGATGGGCACCTCGACATGCTCTACGTGCGCGGGGACTCCGTGGGCCGCGGCGTCGGCCGGCGGCTCTACCGGGCGGTCGAGAGGGAGGCCCGAGGTCGAGGGCTCGGACAAATCTTCACCGAAGCGAGCGTCACGGCCCGCCCGTTCTTCGAGCGGCGGGGCTTTCGCATGGTACGCGAGCGGACAATAGTACGGCGGGGCGTGGAGCTGACGAACTTCGCGATGGAGAAGCCCTTACGCCCACCCTACGCAGAAGGGAAACGTGGCGTCCTGTAGGGCTTGCGGCGGCCCTTCCTCCACTTCTTGCCTTTATCCACCAACGTCTAGAAAGAAACTTGAATGGGCAGCAAAACCCCCTAAGTGCGGGAGGCTCGGGAGAGACAGGCCCGTCGTGCCCCCTCGTACAAAACCTCCGTAGCGCTTCCTCTGCCGCATCCTCCCGCACACGGGGGGTCCACGACGACTGCGCAAGGGGGCAAAGTGCAGTAGTTAAGCCTCGGGTTCGTCTACGAGGCTAGGCCGGTCCTGACCAAGGTGCGTCCATAAATAACCTTGATGAAAGCTCGTACTACCTCATCATGCTCCTGGGTCATGGGGAGACTTTCTCCGAGATCGTACGTAGAAGGGACAAACGGAGACCAACGAAGATGAAAGGCAACGATGCGTGATCCCACGCTGGCAGCGGTTCTCAGTTTGATCATCCCCGGGGTCGGGCAGCTCTATAACGGGCGCATCCTCGCCGGCATCCTGTGGCTTATCATCACGCCGGGGATGTGGATCGGCACGGGCGGGCTGCTCGGGTGGGTCTGCCACCTCATAGCGGCCTACACCGCATACTCCTACGCCCGCGATCACCGGGTCCGCGCCTGAGCTCGGAGTGCAAGCCCACTGCTTGGTTTCAGAGAAATTAAGTACCTTGAGTCCCGTTGCTAGGGGAGCTGATACCCCATGTTCGACGTGTTGGTAGAGTTCGCTCTGGTAAGCCGAAGGGTGTTGGACGTTTTCCTTCGGCCATGTGCTGAAGCGCCTCGTCGGGGATGTTGACTTCTCGTGCCCCTGGTATGGCTGCTGGTCAACGCTGCGGCGCTGGCCGTTTGCGGCCCCGTTGGGTTCCGCCTCGACCTCGACTCGTGAGCCATTTCTCGAACAAGCGATGGAGGTGCAAATGACGTTCACAAGACAGTTCGATGAAATAGGTAGATACGACGTCGCCCTCGCGGGCGGCAAGGGCGCCAACCTGGGCGAGTTGAGCAGCGCGGGATTGCCCGTGCCGGCCGGCTTCGTCGTCACCACCGGAGCGTACGACGCCTTCGTCGAAGCGAGCGGCATAAAAGGCGAGATCCTCGCCCTCGCCTCTCGGGCTGAGGATCCGGCCTCCTTCGAGGCTGCCTCGGAGTGGATAGGCGCTGTTCTTTCGCAGCGGGTTCCCCGAGGAGCTCGCGGAGGAGGTCCGCACCGCATACGAACAGATGGCGCGAGAGGGTCAGACGGCCGTCGCGGTGCGTTCTTCGGCCACCGCCGAGGACCTGCCCGGAGCGAGCTTCGCCGGCCAGCAGCAGACGTTCCTGAACGTGCGCGGCCAGGGTGCGGTTCTCGAGGCGGTCAAGCGCTGCTGGGCTTCCTTGTGGACCGCGCGGGCGATGGCCTACCGGAGGCGCCAGGGTACAGACCCTGTAAGCGTAAGCCTCGTGGTGGTGGTGCAGCAGATGGTCCACTCTGACGCGGCGGGCGTGATGTTTACTGCCAACCCTGCCAACGGCCGCCGCGACGAGGCGGTCATCAACGCGGCCTGGGGCCTGGGCGAGTCGGTGGTGAGCGGGTCGGTGACACCGGACTTCATAATCGTGGAGAAGGAGGGAGAACGCGTGAAGTCCCGCGATACCGCCGATAAAGAGGTCAGGACCGTATACACGGCAGACGGCACCGGTGAGCAGACGGTGCCTGAAGCGTGGCAGCGGCAAGCGGTGCTCGACGATCAGGCCGCGGCGGAGTTGGTCCGCTATGGAACACGTATCGAGAATCTTTACGGATCCCCGCAGGATGTCGAATGGGCACTGGCCGACAGGAGGCTCTTTATCTTGCAGGCGCGCCCGGTCACCAATTTGCCGCCCCCTCCGCTCGAGGACGCGCGCTGGGAACCGCCCTTTCCTGGCTCCGTCTGGTGGCGTCGGCAGGTTGTCGAGAACCTGCCCGAGCCGCTCTCGCCGCTGTTCGACGAGCTGTACGTGCGCGAGGGCCTCGAGCTCTCGATCGACGCTATGATGGCGTTCTTCGGGATGACTTACCTGCGCGTCGATGACTTTATCGACCGGCCCATCTTCGCCACCGTCAACGGCTACGCTTACCTGCGGGCCGACTACAAGCTCAGGTGGAGAACGCTCCCGCTTTTCCTGCGCGCCACAATCGACGAATTTTGCGTGATGTTTGGGGGTAAGACGGAGGCGTACTGGCGCGAGCAAGCGTGGCCCTCCTACCTGTCGAAGATCGAGCGGTGGAAGACGGTGGGCCTGGCCGACGCGCGCGACGAGCGACTCCTGGCAGGCGTGCGCGAGCTGGCCCTGGAGGATGCCCGTTACTGGTTCGCCTGCGCCCTGATGATAGCCCGCGCGAAGATAACGGACGCACTGTTAGGTCGCTTCCTCGCGCTCGCGGCACCCCGCCGCGGTTTGACCAGCGGGATGTTCCTGCGTGGCTTCCCGTCGCAGACGATGGACGCTGAGACCGAGCTCGAGTGGCTGGCCGGGCATCTTCGCGACTCGGACGAGCTGCGAACACTCGTTACCGCCACACCCGCAGCGGGTTTGCCCGAGGCGCTGAGGCGCACGCCGGCCGGCCGGGCCTGGCTTACCGCCTTCGCGAGGTACCTCGATCGCTACGGCCACCAGATCTACAATCTGGACTTCGTCGCGCCCACGCAGGCCGACGAGCCTCTGCCGGTCCTGTTGAGCTTCAAAGCGATGGTGCAGCAACCCGAGGGCGACCCCCGAGCGCACCAAAGAGTCATCGTTGCCGAACGGGACGCGCACGTAGAGGAGGCGGCGAGGTCCTTGGATCCGCTTCGCCGGCGGTTATTCCGTCTCCTGCTCGGCTGGGCGCAGCGCTTCGGACCGGACCGGGAGCAAGCGCTCTTCTACATGGGCGCCGGCTGGCCTACCCTGCGGCGGTTGGTGCTCGAGTTGGGCCAGCGGCTGGTCGCTGGAGGCTCGTTGCGCACGGCCGAAGATATCTTCTTCCTCAAGACCCCCGAGATCGAGGCGGCCATCGCGGCGCGGGCGGTCGGCAAGAGCAGGTCCGAGCTCGCGCGCCTAGCACGCGAGCGGCGCGATTTGCGCGAGGCCCGCAAGCGGCTTCACCCGCCGGTGGTGCCGCCAGGCCATAAGCTGCGCTTCGGTCCACTCGACATGTCGGCCTGGGAGACACAGCGCCACAACGAACCGGCCGACACGGTCCTGCGCGGCTTCGCAGTAAGCCCCGGCCGAGTGACCGCCCCCGCCAGCGTCATCTACTCACCAGCTGACTTCTCGCGGATGGAACCCGGCACGATCCTGGTGTGCCCCACTACGACCCCGGCGTGGACGCCACTATTCTCCCAGGCACGTGGGCTGGTTACCGACGTGGGAGGCATCCTGGCCCACGGCTCGATCGTGGCGCGAGAGTACGGAATTCCGGCCGTCCTGGGCACCGGCATCGCGACTACGCGTATCGGATCCGGCCAGACCATTAGGGTCGACGGAGATTCTGGCACCGTAACGCTTCTGGACGGGACGGAGGATAGGGAGGGTGCCGAGAGGACGTCAACAAAGCCTGCATCCGGGGCAGGCGCTGACTCGAACGCCACCAGGAGGAGGGCCATGGGTCTTGCGCTTGCTGCCGGGACCGGGCTCGGCTTTACGGCGTGGTTGAGTAGGCGGAAGCGTAGTTAGACGGCGGCCTGAGTTGGGTATGCGTACGAGCCGCTCCCCAGACCCATACCGACTCGTCGGTCAGAGAGTGTCTGCGAAGATGTTGCTTCTCCTTTATAGACGTTCTAACCGCCTCCAAACCACTAAAGGAGATGCCCTCCTCGACGCCCCGGCGCAGCACGATGGGACCAGAGTCTCCAGTGTCAGCCTCCTCATTAGAGGACTTCTTGGTGATGTGACGGGCGAGGCCGAGGAAGCGTAGGTAAAGCTGCGCCTCGCGGCGCGTAACATACCTACTAAAGCAGGAGGCATGTGCGGAGTCTGTAGCAGGGCGGGCCATCTTTCGAGGGCTAGGTGAGCCACAATCATGAGTTAGAGCCGCCACACGTGGATAACCCACGATAATGCTCCTTCCCGACGTTTAGTTAAACGAGGTAGAGAGCCGGACGCTGAACGGGGTCCGGCCCAATATTGATGATCCCGGCGTCGCTTGTTAGTGAGGGAGTTCCGGCCAATGAGTCGAAACCCCCACGGGCACCAGTCGATACTTGTCTAACCGTAGTGGCAAAGCCGACAAAGCCACGCCCGCGTAGTCCGAAGGAGCAGCGATCTTTCACACCCTCGGCCGCATAAGGTGTCGGTGCGTGGGTACGGTGGAAATCAAACGATAAGTAAAGCGTGTACCCGACGCACCGGGAATCGGCAATCTCGCACGGCCCGGGGTTTCCTGCTCGGGTGCTCTAGCCTAAGCCGGCGTGCCGCCAGCGGCTCAGGCTATCTTGCCGAAGATTATCACCTGTTTCTCAAGGTCCCAGTAGAGGGCCTCCGCGTCGTGAATGAGATCGCGCAACACCTTCGCGTCGTCTGCGGTGGGCATGATGAGGGCTTCCTCGGCCCCGTTATCCAAGATCAGCTGGTAGGAAAACTTGCCGTTCTCAAGCTCTCCCTGGTAGCTCCAGTTGGAGTGGACATCGGTGATCTGGCGGACCTTTATACTCTGCTCGGTGTGCTGCTCGCTCATGGCGAACCTCCTGGCGTGGGGTCTATGGACGAGGTCGTTCTTACCCGCTTGGCCTCCCGGCTAACACGCGACGAACCTCCGAGAACCCATTACTCGACAAGTTGGCTAATAGAGGGCAAGAGTCGAAGTGCTTTAACGACCCGTCTTCTGCACCGAGCGCCGCTGAGCCCTTGCTCCGGTGATGCTCGGGATGCGCAGCTACCGCCCGTCGACCGGCTTCCGATCGGTCACTAGCTCGGTGGAGGTAATAGCCGCGGGGGTGATCCAGGCTAATAAATTACTCACCCCCTGGGGTGGATCGAACACTCATCGAACGAGAGCACGGGAGGAGCGCTGCAGACGTTCGAGCTAGACATATTCTCCGGCTACGAGGTGGAGGGATGGGCGCCCTACCTTGGGAAGACAAGAGCCAGGATCGGTGACGTGACGCTACCTGGAAGTCGTTGGATCGCCCGGATCTCGAGCGCCGAGGCCAGCAAAGATTTGGTCGGCTAGGGCGTCGGCGAATTTCTCGTCAAGCGGAGCGTGGCCGACAAGTAGACGGTAGTAGATGGGCCCGTAAAGGATGTCGACGGCCACTTCCGGATCGAGGTCCTCTCTAAGCTCGCCACACTCGATGCCAAGCTCGAGGATCTTTCTGGCCTCCGTCCGCCTTACCGAAAGCCAGCGCGAACGCAGCGCCTCGGCGAGCTCCGGGTCCGCCTGACCCTCGGCTATCAGGACAGCCACCGTGTGCCCTATCTTGCCGCTGAACGCTTCGGTGAGCCTGCGCATGTGCAGCCGGATGTCTTCCCGGGCGTGGCCCGTGTGAGGGAAGGGGACCTCGGAGGAGACGGTCGAGAAGAAGCCATCCATCACGACCGCCGCCTTGTTGGGCCACCAGCGGTAGACGGTAGCCTTGGAGACCCCGGCCCGCTCCGCGATCGCCTCCACCGTTGCTGCGGCGAACCCCTCGCTCTCGAGCAGTTCGTTGGCAGCTTGCAGGATCGCACGGCGCGCCCTCTCGCTGCGAGGACGGCCCGGTGGTCGGGTC
>DASQVA010000075.1:0-2312 GCA_035641035.1 Rubrobacter sp.
GCCGGTTCTTCGGCTCCCAGAGCAGTTTGTAGACACGCCAGGCCTGAAGCGGCACGAGATCAGCCGCTACGACGAGCGCGGCCCCGCCTGGGCCTGGTACTGGCTCGAGATTGGCGAGCACGTCGGCACCCACTTCGACGCTCCCATACACTGGATCACCGGCCGGGAAGGCAGCGACGTATCGCAGGTGTCTCCTCGCCACCTCGTGGCGCCCGCGGTCGTGATAGACAAATCCGTCGAGTCTGAAAGGGATCCCGACTACCTGCTCACCGTCGATGACGTACGCGCCTTCGAGGCCGAGCACGGGCCGTTGCCCGACGGTGGTTGGCTGCTCTTCCGCTCGGGCTGGGACGCGCGCGCTCACGACGAGGAGCTCTTCCTCAACGACGGGTCCAACCCCGGCTTCGACGCCGAGTGCTCCCGCTGGCTTGCCGAGAAGACCTCGATCGTCGGCGTGGGCGTGGAAACCGTCGGCATCGACGCTGGTGTGGCCGCCGGCTTTGACCCGCCTTTCCCGCTTCACTACTACCTTCTCGGTGCGGGGAAATACGGTGTTACGCAGCTCGCGAACCTTGCTTCGCTGCCGCCGACCGGCGCGCTGTTTGTGGTGGCGCCGTTGAAGCTCACCAGCGGTACCGGTAGCCCAGTACGGGCACTCGCGCTCGTACCGCGCGGCTAAAACGACAACTCTTTTGCACCCTCCTGCTTTCTCAACTGAGATCTGCATGCTGAGTGCTGAGCTGCGTTGACATCAAATTGTCGTCAAGGACAGCGGTAAGGTACCTTGCTCGCTTCTTGATCTTTACGTTTTACCTGCAAATGGAGATAAAAATAAGAGCCGGCGAACGAACTCGAACCGCTGACCTGCTCATTACGAGTGAGAAAAAGGGTGTTGCAGTGGGTTGCAAAACTCCCATACCCAAGCCGTTTTCTCTTCTCCGGCTTGCCCCCCGTTGCAGGACGTTGCGCTCCCAGTAGTGTCAAAACCTGCGACGCTCCATATCTTCTCTTCCACCGTCGTAGCCACGCGCCTTACCCCGATCAGGCAAACCTACTCACTGTGTGCGCGACATCTCGACCCGTGGCGGAAGACCGGCGGCGAGAACCACCCCGCGGCGGCGACAGCTCTGGTCCCTACGAGAACCCTAAGAGAGCTAGGGAACGACGCGGCCCGTACGGTCCATGTAAGCGCAGAACTCCTCTCCGAACCGATCGAGCATCATCCGCTCCTCGCGCGGCACGCGCAAAAAGTATAGGGGCGCGAATAGTGCCAAACCCGCCCAGCCAGCGACCCAGTTCTGCAGCAGCAATGCTTGCCCCACGCCCCACAGCCATTGGGAGGTGTACATCGGGTGCCTCACCGATCGGTACACGCCCCGGGTGACGAGCGCGTGACCCTCCCGCAGTTGAAGGGACGGCGACCAGTTGCGCCCGAGGTCCACGTGCGCCCTCCAGAACAACCAGACCGCGCAGGCAAGGATCGCCGCGCCGAGCCCGCCTACCAGTCCCCTAGCCCTCGGCGACAGGCGGTAGTCTGCCCAGTCCAGCCAGGGCGTGAGCGCGTGGGCGGCGGGAACGAAGAGCATGCCTGCGGACATCAGGCTCACCAACGCACGCTCCAGGCCGTCCACGCGCTCGACCGCTATACGGGTCCGCCTGCGCCGCCGCTCGTGCGGAATCCGGATAAGCACCTCCGCCAACATGCCGAAGAAGTACACCGTTTTGAGTGTGGCGTTCATGGAAGAGCGTCCTCCCATCGCTACTGAACCGCGGCTCCAGCTCAACCCCCGGCTCCTTCTCAGCCATCGGTTGTCTCCCGCTGCTCGGTCGTTCGGTCCTCGGTCGCCGGCGCGATGTTCTGATTGAGCCGGAAGAGGTTCGTCGGGTCGTAGCGACCCTTGATCGCAGCGAGCCGGTCCCAGGTCGACCCCGGGTAGGCCTCGCGGACCCGCCCCTCGCCCTCGTCGCCGAGAAAGTTGACGTACACACCCGCGTCACCCTGGCCTAGCGCTGCAGCGAAGCTGGTGACCCAGTCCTCGTGCACCGCCTCCTCCTCCCGATGCTCGTAGACCGCGCCAAGGGCGACCATGATCTGGCGCTTGCGGTGTGCGAACGCGGTGGCCTCGGCGGGCACACGCGCCATCGCCCCGCCGAGTACCCGGAGCTGGGCTACGGCCAGTGGCGCACTCGAGGCCTGAAGGTGCTCGACGATCGTCTCCGCCACGCGGCTGTCGACGGAGTCGATGAACAGCGAGCGCGCCACCTCCTCGTCCGGCCCCGGCCCCGTCGGCTCGTACATCTGCGGATAGGGT
>DASQVA010000076.1:0-23565 GCA_035641035.1 Rubrobacter sp.
TCCCGGATTGGACAAGCTATCCACCCCCACGCGGGTCGCACACAACCTCGGCCTGGCCGCCTGCTTCGGGGGGCACCCTCTTCGGAAAGGTCGCCTTCAACCCGAACCTCAGCCTTATCGGCTCAAAGACCGAACGCGGCAAGGTCGGGGGCACAACCTGCAACCGCTTCAACGCGCTAAAGGCCGCCTCGTTCGTCCTCGCTGCCGCCACCTGGCTACCACAAAGATTCGGCCTCACCGGTGAGAGGAGGCACCTGCGGGTGGTGCGCAACCTCGTGCTGGCCAAGGACGTTCTGATGGGCGTGGCGGGCTCTGTTGGCCTGAGTGTTCTGGTACTCCAGATCGTGCTCTACCGCCAGGCTCCTAAAGGGGCGGTGCCGCTGGAGAGGGGGGGTGTACCGGCAGCGGAGGCGTCTGATCGGGCGTCCTGGCTCCAGAGGGCCGTAAGCGTGCTGGGCAGCGTGCACATAGCGCTGTTCGCAAGCATCGTCGCCCTTACGACCATGCTCTGCTCGGCAGAGGCGTGTCAGTCCGCAAACCAGAGCCTTCTCTCGGCCGGAACGCTGATCCGTGCACCCGAATACGGTCGGGGTTCTTCGGAGCTCCGGACCTTCTTCTTGCCCTTATTCACCAAACCTCGTAAAAGGCGAACCCTCGGACCTTCGGGTGTAGGGTTCTAAGAAGTTCGGTATGATTGATCCCGGACTTGGACCTACCCAGCGAAGCTACTCCTGTCCTGGCCGAACTTCGGGCGGACCGACCATCGAGGCGATGACGGCCCCGGACATCATCATCCCTGCCGTCGCGTAGAGGGCCGGGTAGTAAGAGCCGAGCAGGTCGGCCGAGCGCGCCAGGAGCACCGGCGCGCCAAAGCTAGCGGCGGCCGCGGCGCTGAACACGCCCGCGTAGACCGATCCGAGGCCCCTAGCACCGTAGTAGGCGCCGACTAAAGTCGAGATCGTCCCGTAGCCGCCCCCGTAGCAACTCATCACCACCATGCACAGCACGCAGAAGACTACCAACGACCCGACCGCCAAAGTCGGCATCAGCAAGAACGCCACGGCCTGCAAGGAGAACATGAGGAGGAAGACTTTGGCCCCGCCGATCCTGTCCGACAGGGCGGGCCACAGGAGCCGCCCAATCGCGTCCGATACGGAGATGACCACGATGAAGGTGGCGGCCATTGCGGCCGAGGCGCCACCGATCGAGCTGGCCATCATCCTAGCATCTGAGAGGATGGTGAGCCCAGCGGTCGTGTTGAGAAAGAACACGACCCAGAGGGCGTACAGCTGCCACGTCTTGAGGGCGTCGCGTAAGCGCCATGCGCCCCCTACTGTCGCACTTCGATCCGGTACGAATGTTTCGCCTCCGGCCGGATGGCCAACCGCGAGGCCGCCGTCTTTGAGCGGGTACCTCACGAACCAGGCGGCGCCGCCGATGAGGGCGGCGTAGATGATCCCCAGGAAGTAAAAGGTCTCGAGCGGCCCACCAGTCGCCGACAGCAGGCCGGTCATGAGGGGGACGTTGACCAACGGGCCCATGCCGAACCCGACGAACGCTACGCCGTAAGCGAGACCAGGCCTCTCAGGAAACCACAGGGGCAGTGCGGCGATCGGAGCCATGACGGCCAGCCCCAGTCCGACGGCTCCCACGAAACCATACGTCAGGTACAACAAGGCTAGACTTCCCTCGGCGAAGCTGCTCAAAAAGACCCCAAGCCCGTAGACAAGGGCGCCCGTAACGCCGACGACGCGAGGGCCCACCCTGCCCACCAGGAGGGCGGAGCCGGAAGCCACAAGCCCGAACACGAGGCTCGACACGAAGAAGGCGGTGTTGACCTCCGTCACGTTCGCGGCGTAAAGCTCGGAGAGTGGTCGCCGGAATACGCTCCAGGCGTTGAAGGATCCTAGCCCGGCCATCATGACGACCGACGCGGTGGCGACCACCCAGCGGTTCAATGTGCTCCCTCGTCGCGGACGGAGAAGATGGCTCCGGCAAGGAGCCTCACCCGAAGTGCCCCCCAGCCCCGCCGACCTTAAGCGACACCAAGCCTCTTACCACAGCTGGCAAGACGAAAATCTCGGAGCGCGACGTCTTCCGAACTTACCATGTTAGCCGTCGATCATCCCCACGCCGGAGCGGTCGGAAAAAGCTGTCTCTCTACTGATCAAACGCTCCCCTCGGGTGGTACTGATAAGCCACGTAGCCTGGCGCACCCTCGCGAGGGTATCAGAGTGTGAAGTAGAACGTGGTCCCCCGTCCGACCTCGCCCTCGGCTCGAAGGTTACCCCCGTGACGGCGGATTATCCGCGCCACCGTGGCCAGCCCCACCCCTGCCCCCTCGAAATCGCCCTCGCCGTGCAGGCGTTGGAACGGGTCGAAGATCCTCTCGGCGTACGCCGCGTCGAACCCGACGCCGTTGTCCCTGACGTAGTAGACGGGCTCGCCGCCCTGCTCCACGGCGCCGAACTCTATCTCCGCCTCTGCTTCCTTGGAGGTGAATTTCCAGGCGTTGCCGAGCAGGTTCTCGAGCGCCACCCTCAGTAGCCCCGTGTCCCCTGTAGCCGAGAGACCATCGGCTATAGAGAACCGTGCCCGGCGACCCGGGTCGACGCGCCTGAGGTCGTCGGCGACGCCCCTGGCCAGGGCGCTCAGATCGACCGCCTCGCGCCTCATCCGCTGGCGCGTGAGGCGGGAGAGATCCAGAAGGTCGTCGATCAGGACACCCATGCGCTCACCGGCATCCTGGATGCGCTTCAGGTAGTCCCTGCCGACCTCGTCGAGCCCGTCGCCGTAATCCTCGAACAGTATTCTGCTAAAGCCGGTCACGGCCCTCAAGGGCGCCCTCAGGTCGTGGGAGATGGAGTAGCCGAAGGCCTCCAACTCCTCATTGGCGGCCTGCAGTTGCGCCGTGCGCCTGCGGACGCGGTCCTCGAGATCGTCGTTGAGCGTGCGTATCTCCGCTTCGGTCCTCTTGCGCTCGGTGATGTCGCGGATCGCGGCGCAGATGATTTGTTTGCCACCGTAATTAATAACGCTCGCCGCAATCTCCACGTCTACTACGGAGCCGTCCTTTCGACGGTACTTACGCTCCCTGATAAAGCGCGTTCCCTCCTTGAGTGTGCGCGCAATGTTGGCTTCTACATCCGCACGATCGTGAGCTACGATCTCGTGCAACTCCATCCCGCGCAGCTCTTCGGCGGTGTATCCCAGCATGTTCTGCAGTGCCGGGTTAGTCTCCAGGAGGCGCTTGGTGTCGCAGTCCACCAGGTAGAGGCCCTCTGTGGATTGCTCGACCACCGCCCGGTAGCGTTCTTCGCTCTGCCTCAAGGCCCCCACGGCCATCTTGCGTTCAGTGATATCCTCGACAACGGTGATGAAGTATTTCAGGTGGTCAGGGGTATCGCCGACTGCCGATACGGTCAGGTTGATCCAGACGACGGACCCGTCCTTTCGCCAGTACCGCTTCTCCGTCGCGTAAGTTCTTATCTGGCCGGCCAACAACTGATTGAGGTAGTCTAAGTCTTTCTGTAGGTCATCGAGGTGAGTGATGTCCTGGAAGGTCATCTCCGAAAGCTCCTCGCGCGGGTAGCCCGTAATCTCGCAGAGCTTGTCGTTAACCCTCAGCCACCTCCCATCCGGACCCACGTGCGCCACACCGACGGCCGCCTGCTCGAAGGTAACGCGGAAGCGCTCCTCACTCTCCCTGAGCTCGGCCAAGGCGGCTTCGAGCTGCGCTGTGCGCTTCTCGACGCGCTCCTCGAGCTCCTCATTTAGGCGCCTTACCTCTTGCTCCGCCCGCACCCGGTCCGTTACGTCACGGTGGTTGAACACCAAGCCCTCCACCGTTGGATCATTGAGCAGGTTGCTGGCAATACCCTCGAGGTGGCGCCACGAGCCGTCCTTGTGCCGAACGCGGGTCTCCACCGCCACGGGGTGTACCCCCCTCTTGGACATTAGCGCCTCGAGCTCTCCGAAGGCCCTTTCCATATCGTCAGCATGTACGTAGTCTGCGCTGTTGGTGCCGATGATCTCTTCCGGCGTGTAGCCCAGCACCCGCTCCACCGCCGGGCTCATGTAGCGTATGGTTCCGTCAGGGTCGGTGACCATAACGATATCCAACGCATTCTGGGCGAGGGCGTGGAACCGCATTTCGCTGGCTGGCTGTGCGCCTTTGGTCTGTCCGTGATTATCTGTAACTATTGGCTCTCCTCAACATCTTGAGCAGTGATTCGCTTCATGTTTCAGCTAATCTTCCCAGCCCCGCCTTTAGACAGCAAGGCTTGAGCTAGGCCAGCGCCATCTCGACCACTGACCCCTTCCCCACCGTGCCAGAGAATCTCACCTTCGGATGGCTGTCAGTTCGTACAGTTGATGTGGACGCACTTCCTGCCTGCTGGTGACTATACGAGAGCCCGTCCAACCTCTTAACCTCCCTGGCGACCACGGCGGTCGCCGCGGCTGACCGGTTAGTTGGCCTCCGCGCCGACGTTCACCGTCACCCCCTTCGCGGAGGAGACGATACCCCGTTCGACGAAGGAGCGCATACAGGATACTCCAGTGTTCGCATGCTCTGACCGGTTCACAGGCGGGAACCAACTCACCGAGCCAGGATCGGGTGCAATCGCCGTCGCCTGGAAGGTTAGAGGATTGGGGTGGAGCATTTGCCCGGCACGGTAGGATTCCTGCGTGAGGTTCAACACCTCAACTGAGCACCCAAACTAGCTCGCAAGGGTACATGCCACGCCTCCTTTCTCTAAGCTCTTGAAAATTCTAGCCGCTTGGAGCCGCCTCGTTCAGCAGGGCGCAGAACTGCCACCCGTTCAGTTTTCGTATTTGCGCACCGACGGGCAGAGGTCGTTGAGAACGCAGGCCGGGCAGTCGGGCTTGCGGGCCTTGCAGATCCTGCGTCCGTGAAAGACGAGCAGGTGGGAGAAGACGGTCCAATCTTCTTGTGGCACCATCCTTATGAGGTCCCGCTCTATCTTCTCAGGGTCTTGGTTCTCGGTTAGGCCGAGCCTGTTCGAGACGCGCCTCACGTGGGTGTCGACGACGATGCCCTCATCCACGCCGAAGGCGTTGCCCAAGACCACGTTGGCTGTCTTGCGCCCGACGCCGGGGAGGGCCACGAGCTCTCGCATGGTGCGGGGCACCTCCCCGGCGTGCTCCTCGACGAGGGCGCGAGCCATGCCCCGCAGGGAGCGAGCCTTGTTGCGGTAGAAGCCGCTCGGGCGGATGTCCTCCTCGAGCTCGGCGGGGTCCGCCCCAGCGTAGTCCGCGGCGGTGCGATATTTCTCGAACAGGGCTTTGGTGACCCCGTTCACGCTGACGTCGGTGGTCTGAGCGGAAAGGATCGTCGCTACCAGGAGCTCCAAGGGGCTGTTCCAGTCGAGCTCGGTGCGGGCGTCGGGGTACTCCGACTTGAGACGCGAGATCACCTCGGTAGCTGGGGCTGGGGATCCATCCACGATGGCCGGAGATTATACCCTGGATTACACTGTCTCCCCAAGGGAGATTGAGACAGAGGGGAGCTTGAGCATGGCCGACGTCACCTTCGACTACCGAAACCTCGTTGAGGTAGAGGGCGGCCTCACGGACCGGGATCTGGAAGGGGTGAGGCCCCGCATGCAGAAGGCTACGGACGAGCTTCTCGGGAGCCCACCAGGCTTCATGCGGCTGCCCAAGACGACGGAGTACGCGGAGGCTTCGGCGCGGGTGGCGGAGGAGATCCGGGGCTCAGGGGCGACAGATTTCATCCACGTCGGCATCGGGGGCTCGGCCCTCGGCCCGATGGCCCTGCACCGAGCGCTGAACCACCCCTACCACAACGCGCTGTCAGGCGAGGCCCGCCGCGGCCCACACATCCACTTCGCGGAGAACACCGACCCGGCAACCCTATCGGCGATCCTGGACGTCGCCGACCCCCAGAGTACCTGGGTCAACGTCGTCACTAAGTCCGGCTCGACGGCGGAGACGATGGCAAACTTTCTCGTTATCCGCGGCGTCCTCGTCGGCTTTTTGGGGGACTTCGGTTTCCAGGGGCGCACGGTAGTCACCACCGACCCGGAGGAAGGCTTCCTGAAGGAGATCGCCGACCGCGAGGACCTCAGAGTGCTCCCCATACCGAAGGACGTCGGCGGCCGGTTCTCGGTGCTCACCCCGGTCGGGCTGCTCCCGGCAGCCGTCACGGGCCTGGACGTGGGCGCGCTCCTCACCGGGGCGGCGCAGTGCGTGGACGAAGTGGGAGAACTCGGTGCCGAGCACCCGGCCGTCGTCGGGGCGGCGATGCATTACCTTATGGACACGGCCAGGGGGCGCAACGTGCGGGTCACGATGACCTACGCCGACGCGCTGGAGCGGCTCGCCGCGTGGTTCGTCCAGCTCTGGGCTGAATCTCTCGGTAAGGACGGCAAGGGTTCCACACCCCACGGCGCCGTCGGCACCACCGACCAACACTCCCAGGTCCAGCTCTACATGCAGGGTCCGCAGGACAAGGTCATCGAGATTGTCGAGGTCGAGAACCACCCGCGCGACCTAGAGATACCGGCTGCTTACAAGGACCTCGAAGGCGTCGGCTACCTCGGCGGCCACACCATGGCGGAGCTCCTGAACGTGGAGTGCGACGCTACCCGAAGGGCGCTCACCGAAGCCGGCCGACCAAACTCGACGATAAAGCTAGGGACGGTAAATGAGGAGAATCTCGGCTACCTGCTGCAGGCGCTCGAGGTACAGACGGCGGTGGCCGGGGCCCTCTACGGGGTCAACGCTTTCGACCAGCCCGGGGTGGAGGCGGGAAAACAGATCACCTACTCCAGGATGGGACGGCCAGGATACTAAAGCGGTTCAGCCGGGCAATTCCGGGGAGGTTGCCTCCGGTACGGCCGTATTCGCGGTGATAACCTCTCCTACTACGTCCACGCCGTGCCGGTGGACCCATCGAGAGGCCTCGCGCGGGTGGTCGAGGCCGGCAAGACCTACGGACCTACGAGTGGGGCGAGGACGCTCTAGAGGTTTTCGGCACCGTGATGGCGGTCGGTATCGGCGTGGCCTTCTTCTTGTCCATCGGCGGCGCCTACCTGCCGGCGGGGGCTGCCTTGAAACCCGTCGACGCCGTGACCAGCGCCGCCCGCAAGATGGGCGAGGGCGATCTCTCCAAGCGACTGCCCGTGGCCAACCCCAAAGACGAGCTTGGGCGTCTGGTGATCACGATAAACTCTCTGCTCTCGCGCCTGCAGGCCGCCTTCGTCCGCAGGGAGGGGGCTATCGAGCATCAGCGGCGTCAAAGGTCTCCGAATACAAGTTCTACGCCCGGTACGTCGGACCCGTGCTGATCGTAAGGATCTTGGACGGCAGCGGCAACGAGTAGCTGATAATCAGCTACTCCCGAGCCGATTAGCCAGCGACCCCCGGTCTTGCGAGCAGAGGGTCATGCTCTCCTTGCCCCTCTGCTCACGACCGATTTACCACAAGCCGCGCTCATCGTGGAGCGAAAGATCTTATGGGTTCGGACGGGATCGAGCGGTGGGCATCGAGGCCGGCGCGCAGGTTCACTATCCCGACGGCTGGAACCCGGCCCTTAACTGACGCTATTTGATCGCTATCCCGAACACCACCGGAGCGTTCCTGCCGTGCAGCGGGTCTACCTCGACGTCCCGTACCACGCGCCAGAGGGTGGGGTCTCTCAGTCGCAGCTCGCCGAAGGCGCGATTTCTCTCGACGTCGTCGGCCAGGAGCGCGCCGCCGGTTCGAAGGTAGGGCCAGGCGGTCTCGAACTCGCGGCGCATGTTCTGGTGGGTGTGCAGGCTGTCGTGCACAAAGAGGTCAGCCGGTCCCGTCTCTCGGAGCAGCCGGGGCAACACCCGGGCGCTAGCCCCGCGATGGAGTCGCCACCGGTCCCGCAGTTCCTCCGGCACGGCGACACCCCAGAACCTCTCGGCCTCTCTCCTCAGGGGCGGTAGGTCCACGCTGTAGAGCATCCCGCGGCCGTTCGCTTCGAGGGCCTTCAGGATGAAGGCTGAGCTCACGCCGTAGGCCACCCCGGTCTCTACCACGACGGAAGGCTCGATCAGGCGGCACAACAGGTAGCAGCAGCGCGCCAGCAGGGAGTCGACGGCCCAGCGCTGACTGAACGGGTCCTCGGGGCGAATGTCCTCCAGCAGCCGTCGCGTGCCCTCCTCTATCCCCGCGAGGGCCGACTCTTCCAGGATGCTCCTCGCCCGTTCCGGCTGCGCTTCCACGTCGCGGAGCGCCTCCTCCCAACTCACCGTCTCGTAGGATGGAGACTTGCCGAAGAACCGTTCCAGACCCAAGTTCGCGTACCCAGCGACACGATCGCGGAGCTCCCACGGACGACGAGGCAGCAGTGCCAGGAGGAGGCCCACACTCCTAAGCGGTTCCAGGCGACGCAGGCCCACGGACGCTCCCTCGGTTCTCTGCTACCGGACAGCCCCATAGTAAGCCACGGCGGTACGCTCCGGTGGCCGGAGAGGTCAGGGTATAATGGTAGCCGCCGTAAGCGAAAGAAGGGTTCCCTCTCTATGAAGTGGCTGCAGGTCTACGGTCTACCCCGTCTCCCACTCTTTCTCGCGCGCCTGGCGATGCGACTCGGGTTGCCGGGCCCGACTTGGTACAAATGGAAGGCGGCGAGTGCTGGGACCGGCGTGATCCTGGACGAGATGATCCGGGCGGCCGACGACCTCGGCTACGACGGTCAGGAGGTCGGCAAGCTCGCCATGAGCCGCATCGGCCAGAAGCAGGGATCCGACCTGCGCGAGCAGCTCGGCGTGAAGACCATGAGGGATTCCGTGGACGTGGTCATGCTAGCCAACCGCTTTTTCGACATCGAGATCACGCTGACCGAGACCAAGGACGGCGAATACGTCATAAACGCCGACCGCTGCCCCTGGTTCGGTGGGATGGGCCACGACGGTGTTCCCGGTTGGGACGTGAAGCCGTGCGCCGCCTTCTCTACTTACGAGAAGGCGATGGTTGAGGCTATAAACCCTAACGTGAAGCTCTCCTATACCGAGAAGCGTACCACCGGCGGCCACACCTGCCGCGGCGTCTACCAGTACCGCGATGCAGAGCTCGGCGACGGCCCCCACGCCGGCGTCACGCCGGAGATGGTGCGCATCGGCAGGAAGCCGAAAAAGTAGTAGGGGCGCCGCACTGTAGGCCGCAGCTCGTGTGACGGCCGCGCCGCGCGGGCGGCTTTTGTAGGTCTCGCCCGCGTGGGTCAGGACAAGCAGGGCGAATCGCAAGTAGAGTACTCGTCGTTGCCCCCAGCGCCGAACAGGAGTTGTTACGGCTCTAACCAGACAAGACAAATCCCCCAGCGCGCGTTGCCACCCAGGACCCGACTGGCTCTGACGTCGTGCGGGTCGAGCATCTCTTAAGCATTGAGCAAGTGGACGAGGCGGCTTGGCGCGCGCTGGAGCCGCCGGATTTCCCATTTTTCGACCTGGAGTTCCTGCGCGCACTCGGGCGCTCGGGCAGCATCGGTGAGACGAGCGGTTGGTCGCCCGTCTACCTCGTCTGTAAAGACGCGGGTCGCGTGCTCGGCGCGCTCTGCCTCTACCTCAAGACCGACAGCTACGGCGAGTACGTCTTCGACTGGGACTGGGCGCGGGCGTACCAGCAGCACGGTCTCCCTTACTACCCGAAGCTCGTCGCCGCCGTACCGTTCACGCCCGCCACGGGTCCGAAGCTCCTCGTGCGGCCCGACGTGGGCGAGGCAGGACGCGCTGCGGTAACGCACGCCCTGCTCGAGGCGGCGCAAAAACTCGGCGACCAGGCCAACGTCAGTTCGTCGCACGCGCTCTTTCTTACTGAGGGGGAGCGTGACGAGTTCGCCGGGCGGGGGTTCGCGGTGCGCCTCTCCCTGCAGTTCCACTGGCGCAACCGCGACTACGACACGTTCGCTGACTACCTGGAGGCTCTCGAAGGCAAGCGCCGCCGTCAGGTATCCCGCGAACGCCGCCAGCTCGTAGGTGAAGGGCTCGAGATCGAGCCCCTCACCGGGGAGGATCTGCGCCCCGAGCACGCGGATATCATGTACCGGTTCTACCTCGCTACGTTTGACAGGAAGTGGGGCTTCCCGTACCTCACCGAAGCGTTCTTCAGGGAGACCTTTCAGACGATGAGCGACCGCGTGCTGCTCGTCCTCGCGCGCGACGGGCTGACACGCCGGCCGGTCGCGGGCGCGCTCAACTTCTTCAAGGGCGAGACACTCTTCGGCCGCTACTGGGGCGCGGCCGAGGAGCGGCGTAATTTGCACTTCGAGCTGTGCTACTACCAGGCTATAGAGTTCGCGATCGAGCGCCGTATGAAGCTCTTCGAGGCCGGCGCGCAGGGCGAGCACAAGCTGGCGCGCGGCTTCCTCCCTACCCTGACCTACAGCGCGCACGACATCCGGCACCCCGGGTTCAGGTATGCGATCGAGCAGTACATCGCTGAGGAGAGGAAGATGCTTGCCGGGACCGTGGCCGCTTACGCCCGGCACGACCCGTACAAGACGGCGACTTGATCCCGGGAGCTAGCCCAACGGGTAGTGGTAATGTTTGAGTAGTGGCAGCGTAAGGGCTGTGACGAGGATCTTGTCGCGGGGCTTCATCTGTTTCTGCCACTCGCGGTCCTGACGCAGTTCAACCGCGCCGGTGTCGAAACGGTTGGGGTTACCGGAAACGGTGTGACTTATGCCGAGCTTGACCTCACGGTCGTTGGCGAGGGGGAGCTCGGCCTCTTTTTCGTCCAGGAGATCCAGGATGTCAGTGAAGCTCCCGCGAGGGTCGGCGACGAAGTCTTCGTAGCGGACCCTTAGATACTTTCCGGGCGAGCGTCGCCAGAACGCCTCGGCCGAGGCGTTCCAAAAGTTCCACATGGTTGAGCTCTTGATGGGGTTTTGCCTGAACATGAACTCTCTCGTCTCGCTGTCCGGCTGAGGCTTCTTCTTCAGCCAGGAGTAGGCGGCGGCCCTCGGGTCCCTCACGAGGTGCAGCACGCGGAGGTCCACGCCGGGAACCAGGCCCATCGTGTACCCGTGGGCCGGCTCCTTGGAGGAGTCGACGACAACGCGGCTACCCGTTACGGACCCGATGGCCTCGTAGAGCCGGCCGTAGTTGTTCAAGAATTCTTCCAGACGCTCCCTCAGGACGCCCTCGCCCCGCGGTGAGAGCATGAGGGGAATGTGGCGGGTGCGGGTCCCCGAGTGCGCTAGGCGCATCATCTCCCTGGCGTCCACCTTGTCCATGCCGTCGAAGGCCTCGTCCATCACCTCCATCCACACCGGGCACTCATGGAAAGGCCTCCCGCAGCCGCACAGACGATTCTCGAGGACGTTGTGGCGCCAGATAAAGTTCAGCTCGCCACCGGAGAAGAAGCCCCCGACCTGCCCTAGGGAGTTCGAGAGGACCGTGCTCCCGCTCCTCCCGAGCCCGACCACGTAGAGGAGCTTCATCTAACCACCCTACCCACGGCGCTAACCCCGGCTCTCCCCCCTCGACCGGCGGACGCGCCGCAGGGAGCGCAGCGCCACGTCCCTGAACGCACCAAGGAATTCCCTGTCAGTGTCGTTGAGGCCAAAGAGTAGGAGGAGGGCGAGAAACGAGATCCCGAAGACCGCGGCCACGGCACCAACCGTCAAGAGCAATCCAGGAAGCGCGAGCAAGACCTTTACGGCATAGGCGAGGGCGGCGGCAAGGAGGCCCGCCGCAAGAGGTTTCCAGAAGACGAGGTTGTAGGGCCAGAAACCCAGGCGCCGGCGGACGAAGATCAGGGTGGCCGTGTTCTCGGTCAGGATCGCCGCGGCTGCCCCAATCGCCGCACCGATCATGCCGAAGTCCGGTATGAGGGCGAAGCACACCGCCACCCCGGTAAGGGCCCCTATGGTCGTGATGATCATCAGTACGGTCTGGTTGTCGGTCATCGCCAACATCCTGTTGGCCGGGCCGACGGAGGTGCTGAAGAGCTGCGCGAAGGCGACGATGATCAGGGCGGTCGCCCCGGCAGCGTACTCCTTTCCGCCGAAGACGGTCAGGATCTCGCTCGTCAGAAGCACGATTAGCAAAAAGATCGCGAACGCCCCCGTGAAGGTCCACCGCGTGACGTCCTTGTAGAGGCGTCCGAGGTCCTCGGTGTTCTCCTGGGCGTGGAGGTTGGAGATGATCGGGGAGAAGATGCCGTTAAAGGCGAAGCGGACCAGCGTGGCGAAAGTCGCAGTGCGGAAAGCGGCCTGGAACAGGCCCACTACGCCGGCGGGCTGGAAGATGCCGAGCACCAGGATCGCCGTCCAGTTGTTGGCGTACTGCGTCGCCCGCGAGACGCTCATCGGCACCGAGACGCCAAATAGTGCTCTCGTCTCGAACTTGGGTCTGGTCCGGAAGTTCAGGAGTGGTGGGAAGAGCCGCCGCAAAAAGAACAGTCCTATAAGCACGCCTAAGGCCATCGAGATCACGTACGCGGCGACGACCCCGACGAGGCTGGCGCCCACGAAATAGACCCCGATCACGAGCAACAGGTAGATGAGGGGCCGCAGTATCTGCTGGGTGTAGGTGGCGTAGGCGACGGTCTGGAAGCCCTGCGTCGCCCAGCAGATGATGCTCATCAGCGCGAAGAACGGCACCGCGAAGGCGAACGCCCGCACGACCGGCTCCAGGTCGGGATCGAAGAAACCCGCTATGGTGCCAGCCCCGAAGAAGATCGCCACGGCTACCACGAGGCTGAACGCAAACGTGAGCCCCACGGCCTGCAATATGGTTCCGCGGACCCTCGCCGTATCCCCCTGGGCCCTGTAGTGGGCGACGTACCTAACGACACCGTTGTCCAGTCCGAACTGGGAGATGATCTGCGCCGCCGTAACGACCGCGACGCCTAGGGTGTATAGACCGAACGACTCTCTGCCGAGGCCTCGCGCGAGGGCGGACTGCGTCGCGTACCCTAGGACCCGGCCCGCTCCCTGCCCGGCGGTGCTAATCCCCGCTCCCCGCGCCACCCGCGCCACGTAGGTGTCGTCCTGGGCCGTGCCCTCGACGCCGCCTTGCGTCTCTGCCCCAACGCCCAGAGACCCCGGGTCGTCGTCCGGCGGGCTGCCCGGCTCGCTACTAGGTGGAGTTACCGGGGGCACGCTCGCCTCCGGTGCCGTATCCGGGGTAGTCTGATTGCGTCTTGGGTTCTCTTCCCTAGTCACGGGGCAAGATTATAGAGGTTTTGGCCGTAAGGTGAGCAAAGCGCTCTGGGCCGGGGATCAGTGCCCTGGCAGCGTGCCCCCGGCGTCTTTAAGAACGTAGTCGTCGAACATGCGCCGGACGATGTCTGCGTTGTCTGCTGCCACGTCGGTGTCCATGTTGGGATCGCTCTGCACGTCGAAGAGGCGTGCTTCGGAGCGGTCGCTTGGACCGAACATGACGTAGCGGTCGTCCCGCGCCCACACAAAGCTGTCGTAGCCCAGCGTGAAGTGAGGGCGTGGCTCGAGCTCCGCGCCCTGAAGCAGGAAGGTGAGGTAGTGGCCGTCCATCTGCTCAGGCGGCTGAACGCCGACCCCGCCGAGAATGGTCGGGGCGACATCGTGGGTAGAGACGAAGTAGTCGCTGGTCTCGCCGGCGCCAAATCCCTCCGGGTGTCGGACAAAGAAGGGAATGTCCGTGAGCTCCGGCCAGAGCGCCCCGAACGGCTTGCCAGTGGCGCCATGCTCGCCGAGGGCGACGCCGTGGTCGGAGAGGACGATGAGCAGCGTCTCCTCCATGAGGCCTGTGGACTCCAGCTTGTCGAGGAAGCGTCCGAGCCAACGGTCCGCCATCGTCACCTCGGCGGCGTACAGCGCCCGCATCCGCTCCAGCTCCTTGTCCCCGATCCAATCCGCCCGACCGTAGTTGGGCACGATGGGGTCGGGGCCATCGTAGCCGTCGCTGTAGAGCTTCACGTACTCCTCAGGGGGGTCCCACGGCTCGTGCGGATCGAAGCTGTCTAACACGAGTAGGAAAGGCTGGCCCTCCTTAGCCCGCTCCAAAAACTCCAACCCGCGGGCGAAGAGTCGTGAGGCGAAGTAGTCCTCCTCCGTCTCGCGCCCGCGCGTGTTGGCCAGGTACTGACGCACCTTGTCCACCATGCTCTCGTCGTTGCCTGGGACGACGTTCTCCAGCACCAAATTCTCCGGAACACCGACCTTGGAGCGGTAGCGGTCCCGCTCCTGGCCCCGGATCCAGTCGAAAACTCTAAAGCCGCGCTGGAAGTTCATGGAAGGATGGAAGAGGGGCTGGGTATCTGAGTACAGGATCGTATTGTAGCCAGCCGATAACAGGATCTCGGAGAGCGTGGTCTGTTCCTGGGGTATCGGCTGCCAGCCCGCCGGCTGGAAGGTCTCCCCGGGAAGCTCGACCCTGTTCCTGAAAGGCCAGGTTCTGAAACCTGTGTGTATGGCCCTGCGAGCACAGATGGTCGGCAGTGACTCCGGGTAGGCCCGGGTGAAGCGCAGACTGTCCTTGGCCAGGGCGTCCAGGTTGGGGGTCTTTATCCAGTCGTTGCCGTAGGCGCCGATGTGATCTTTCCTCAAGCTGTCCAAAATCACCACTACAGCGTTCACTCCCAAACCCCCATCTGGATAGGTAACCGCGCCCCAATTCCTGATCCGGGCACCTCTTATTCTAAAGCAACGAACCCCCTCTTTGACCCGGAGAGCGAAGCTAGTATTTGGCGTGCCCCTGCCCACCTCGAGGGCACCCGGTCAATACGCGCCCTCGCGGCGAAATACGGCGCCTAGGGTCTTCAGGATGACCTTGAGGTCGAACGAGAGCGACCAGTTCTCGATGTAGTACAGGTCCAGGCGCACCATCTCCTCGAAGGAAAGATCGCTGCGGCCACTGGTCTGCCAGTAGCCGGTCATGCCCGGGAGAGCCCCGAGCCTCCTCTTGTGGGCCTCCTCCATCCGCAAGAAATCCCGCACCGGCAGCGGCCTCGGCCCCACCAGGCTCATCTCCCCCTTGAGCACGTTCACGAGTTGGGGCAGCTCGTCTATGCTCCAGCGCCGCAAGAAACGCCCAACCCTGGTCACACGCGGGTCGTCGCGCATCTTGAAGACTGGCCCCTTCGCCTCGTTCAGGGCTTCCAGTTCCCGCTGTCGTCGCTCCGCCTCCTCTTGCATGGAGCGGAACATGTAGCAGACGAAGACCTTCTCGTCCACCCCTACCCGTTTCTGGCGGAAGAGTACCGGCCCTGACGAGTCGATCCGGATGGCAACGGCGACGGCCAAAAAGAGCGGGGATAGTAGCGCCAGACCGACCACGGAGACCACCACGTCGAGGGCCCGCTTGAGGGCCCGCTGGGTGTTGTCCAACCGGGGGTAATGGACCTCCAGCAGCGGCAGCCCCATACTTTCGGAGAGGATGATCCGGCCCCGCATCAACGCGAGGGCACCAGGAACTACCCTGAGCAGGACCCCGCGCAACCGCACGGTGTGAAGCAACTCCAGCAAATCGTCGTCCGGCAGGCGCTCGGCCCCGACGAGGACAACGACGCGGGCGCCAGTGCGCTCGAGCGCCCCCCGCAGCGCCGCCAAGGAGGGGCGTACGGTACTCTCATCTCCCAGGTTCACCTCGCCCGCCAGGGTGTAAGCGCCCGTTGCGTCTTCCATCGTCCGGCGCACGCTGGCCCGGTCTCCTTCGTTTCCCACCACCAGCACCGGCGTCTGGCCGAAGCCGCGGCGGTAGATCCTGCCGATGGTGCGCTCGTAGAGGAATCGGAGCGCGGCGGCGCACGACAGAGCCAGGAGCGCGGCGGGCAATATCTCCCCGAGACCGGGCCCGGTCTCGGGGTAGATCGCCGCCACTATCGCCACCAGGCCGGCCCAGCAGAAGGCGCTCCCCACCAGCGCCCCAGGGTTGCGCCGGACCGGCGCCCGGTCGTAGAGACGAAAGGCGGCGAAGAGTGGAATCCAGGCGGCCAACAGCAACGGTGCGAGGTTCAAGACTCGATCGCCACCCGAGAGCCAGGCCGCACCCGAGAGTCCTATTATCAAAGCGACCCCGTCCGCGAATGCCAGAACTAGGACGCTCAGAGAGCGCCGCAAAAACGTAGAACCCAGGAGCCTCTTCGAAGTGTGTTTCAAGATCCGCAAGGGGTCCACCGAGGGAGGAGTATACCCCTTGGGCTACCCCCTCGGGGCACGTTTCCCCTTTAGAGGTTTGAACCTATTGTGCCATAATCGATCAAAAGCCTCTGGGCCGATAGGGCCTTGTCTTACTTTTTGGTTTCTCCCGGTGCTACCATCGCACGGCTCTGTGCTCCTAGGCGGTTTACCTCCCGCTTCCGGTATCGGCTCCCGACGAGTTTAGGCGTTGTCTTGCGACCCGCAGCAAGAAGAGGGGGTTGCCGATGAGGTAACGGCGCCACAGGCGGCGGGGTTCCACGAGGAGCCGCGCCAGCCACTCGAAGCCGGTGTCTGTAAGGGCGCGCGGACCCCGCCTCAGCCCCCCAGAGACGTAGTCGAAGACGGCCCCGCCGGTGAGGGCGACGCCCGCCTGCAACCTGAGCCTGTTCTTCATCAGCCAGTACTCCTGGAGGGGCATCCCCAGGCCGACCAGTAGGATGTCCGGCCTCGCGCCGTTGATCTCCCGCACGACCGCCTCGCTCTCGGGGCTGCCCGCAGCGTGGTCGAAAAAGCCGTGACGAACCCCGACGATCTGGAGGCCCGGGTACCGCGCTTCGAGCTGCCTCGCGGCCTCTTCCGCCACGCCGGGGCGGGCGCCGAGGAGGTATACAGAGAACCTTTCTGCCTCCGCGAAGGCGGCCAGCCGCCACGCCCAATCAGCGTAGGTGATGCGCTCGGGGATGCGACCGCCCAGGAGCCTCGCCGCGAGCATCACGCCGGCCCCGTCGCAAAAGACCACGTCGGCGTCGTTCAGGAAAGCCCGCAGCTCAGGGTCCTCGTAGCAAAGGTTTAGGCATTGAGCGTTGGCGTTCAGCACTAGGCCTCGTCCCCCGCGCCGGATCAGGCGCCCCAACTCCTCGTGCAACCCTTCCACCGTCACCTGATCTATGCCGACGCCTAGGACGTCTACCCGGCCCACAGGATCCTTCACACAGCGCGCCACAGGGCTTCTTCCAACTCGGCGAACCGCACGTCCCAGGAGTTTTTTCGCGCGAGCTCTATCCTTGCCCGCACCCCCTCTTCCGTCTCTATCTCCCCCAGGCTACGCAGAGCCTCCACGTAGTCCTCCGGCCTGCTCGCGAGGTACACGTGCCCGGCGAGCTCCTCCATCGCCGGGAGGGGCGCCGCCACGACGGGTTTGCCCGTGGCCAGGCACTCGTAATACTTAGCCGGCGAGATGCCCCGGGTGAGGGCGTTGATCTCGTAGGGCAGCACGAAGGCGTCTACGCCCGCTAGCGCCGCCGGAAGCCCCGCGTGAGAGACCACCCCCCGGTAGTCTACGCCGGGCGTCTTCAGGAAACCCCTCTCCACGCGGCCCAGGCCGCCAACGAGGCGCACCACGAACCCAGCCCCCGCGATTGCCCGCAGCGTAGCAAAGTCCGTCCGCTCCCGGCTTATGTGTCCGAAAAAGCAGACGGTGCGGGCATCCTCGACGGGACGGGGGTCCTGCAAAGCCGCGAACCTCTCGTAGTCTACGGCCGGGCCGCTTAGGAAGGCGTCCGGACGGAGGGGCTTTACTTCTTGTAGCAGGTGTGCGGAGGTGCAGGAGACAAGATCGGCCAGAGCGAGGAGTTCGCGTTCGGTATCCCGGATATCTTTAGGGGCGCCAAGGAAGTGTTCGTAGTCGTCCGAGCAGTCGTAGAGGACGAGCCGGGGACCTAGGCCGGAGATCAAGTCTAGCGTCGTCTGGGTAGGCGGGTAGGCCACGACGACGGGTGAGGAACCGGACGCCTTCCCGAGGTCGCGCAGCACGCGGGGCAGGAAGGTCCGCCTGTTGGCTCGCCTGAAGACCTTCAGGGTCGGCGGGGCGACGAGCGGCGCGTAAACGGTCAGTCCCTGTTCCTCCAACAACCTTTTTCCGCTACCTCCGGAGCGCCCGACCCTGGAGAGAACCTTGCGAAGCGTCGCCCAGCTCGGGCGGGGATTGGCGAGGCCGGTGGTCTCGACGAAGAGGGTAGGGTAGCCGGCGCGGGCGAAGCGAGTGGCCAGACTCTGGTGGCGCTGCCACAGGAAATCCCACCGTATGCCCGCGAGGATCACCACCGGCGGCCTGGGCAACACCTTTATTCTCGGGTGCCGCTCATCAGGGCGTACGCGCCCGAGGGGTCTGGCATCGTCCCTTCGCCGTAGACGCGGTCGAGGCCGAAGAGATTCAAGATCTCGACGGCCCCCTTCAGCCTGCGCCCGCTGATTTGGCGGCGCCAACCGTCGACGGAGGGCCTCTCGGGGGCGTCCTTACGGCTCAGGGGGGAGGGGCGTTCCAGGTTGCGGTAGGCGCGGTCGTCTAAGTCCTCGCCGAGAAAGGCGAACAGACGTCGCAGCTCCTCCTTCGGATGGGTGAGCAGGTTCTCGTAGAAGGCCAGGTGGATCCCCCCGGGCCCGAACTGCCTCAGCGGCACGTAGTTGTCTATGCACCACGAGAAGAGGTGGCGCTCGAAGTCGTCACGGGCGGCCCGGATCCCGGGCTCCATCGGCACCAGGAAATCCTCTACGAGGTCCTCTTGTTCCATCGTCTCGAAGAGGTTGTCCTTCCACCCTAGTGCAAGCTTGGAGGCGACGACGGCGCAGGGGTGCCTGAGGAGAAGGACGATGGGCATACCCGGAAAGTTCGTGCTTATCCAGCCGAGGAGGAGGTTGGCCCTTACGTCCTTGATCAGGCGTCGCCTCGGCAAAAATCCCCGATGGAATCGGTCCGTCCAAGGGTCCCTGAGCCTTCCCGTAAGCACCCGCTGCGCCGGCTCGAGGAACTCTTTCCGTCGGTCGTTCGGCCTGAGGTACTGCCTGGGACGGAAGCGGGTGCAGGCCTGGACCTTGCCAGGGTGAAAGGGCTCGAAGACGTAACGGTACCCGCCCCGATAGTTTACGACGTCAGAGAGCCACGTGGTACCGCTCCGCCCGGTCCCGGCGAGAAATACCGAACTCCGGTGGTCTCCCTTCGCAAGGTCCAGGTAGAGTCCGCTGAGCAGCCGGTCGAGGCGCCCCCCGATCACCGGGTTCCCCCTTCCCGCAGGAACTGTCCCAAGCCGTTCCGAGCGAGGCCCCGAAGGAATCTCCGAGGCCGCCGGTCGCCCGCCAGGGTCGGAGGCCTCCCGAATGCGGGGGTTGGTGTTCGGGGGTCGTAGCTTTTAGCAGACCGGATCTCACCCGCGCTCATCGCGCCCGATGATATGTCCTCTTCCATGCGGATTCAATCGGGACCGGGCAGCGACGGCCGTCAGTCCTGCGGGTCTCCGCCGTTGGCGGGACGGCGGACGGCGCCCGTCCCAGGTGCGGGGTCCGTCCTCGAGGCGAACTTCGCGGCCACGGCGGCGAGGATAAAGAAGAACAGGGTCGAGGCGGGCATGTACCAGTGCCACTCGAACACCGAGGAGGCTAGGTAGATCACGAGCGTGGAGACGAGCCCGGCCAGCAGGAGCCGGCGCTCCCCCGAAGGTTCCGAGCGCAAGGCGGCCCTCCCCGCGTGGCCCAAGAGGACCGCCACGAAGCCCAGCAATGCCAGGAAGGCGAACACGCCGGTCTCGGTGCCCTGCTCCAGGTAGAGGTTGTGGACCTGTTTGACGCCCTCTAGCCCGGGCCTGGCCTCGAGCCACGTGTAGTGGAAGGTTCCGGCCCCCGTGCCGGTAAAGGGGCGCTCCTTCCACGCGTCCCACGCCACCCGCCAGTAATCCTCCCTGAAGCCTATGCCGACCGAGATGAGCCTCTGGCTCAGGTTTCCCGTCTGGTCCGGGTTGCTAAAGATGGCCCGGGCGGCCTGCCCTACCCCGCCCGATTCGGAAACGAACGCTATCGCGAACGCGCCGACGGCCAGCACCGCCCCAGCCGCGACCAGCAGCCCGAGTCTCCGCCGCACCGGCGGCGTCAGCTCGTAGCGGGAGATCAAAAAGGCGTAGGCCGCCTGTAGCACGAAGGCCGTCACAAGGGCCAGGATCAGGTCGTTCCTGAAGGCCAGCCCGTCGACTATCTTCTCCTGCCGGGAGACGTCGGTCCCTAGCAGTCCTTCGAGCCCCCGCATCCGCCACAAGAGCCAAGCGCCCGGCACGGAGAGCAGGAGCAAATTGGCGAGCATCTGCAAGCGGTTGTTTCCTAGGGCGAAGAGGACCAGGAGACCTATCCCCAAAGACCCGATGCCTCCGCGGGAGAGCGTGAGGTAGAGCGTCACGAGAGAGCTGAGCACCAGGACCGCGTAGAGCCCCCTGAAGGCGAAGTTGTGCAGCGTGGTCATCCGGGCCAGCGCCAACGTCACCCCCATCCCCACGACGACGGCGGTGGTGTTGGCGTATCCCAGACTCGAGTCCACCCTTACCGTATCTAGGGACTCCACCGGGTACTCGACCGGGCTAATCTTCTGCAACAGTCCGTAGCCGGCGATCGCCGCGACCAGCAGGGTCGAAACGTCCACAACCGGCCCGACCTGGCGCTCGGAGGTGAGCGCGGCGAGTGTCACTACGAAGACCGTAAGGTACATCGAGGAGCGCAGGAGCTCCTTGATGGTCTCCGTCTCGCTTATGGTCCAGATCATCGAGAACCCCTTCACGGCGACGAGCGCCGCCAGGAACGCGACCATCAGGACGCCGGTTGGCGGCAAGTCCCAGTAGAAGCCGCGCACGAACAGCGTTACAAACAGCAACGCCAGGATGCCCGCGGCCACCGGTAGCCAGAGCCGGTCGTCGTAGAGGCCGCTGTAGATCATCCCGTAAGCGGTCACACCCAAGAGGGCCAGCAGGACCAAGGCCTTGAAGACCGAGAGCAACCGCCCCGGGCGTCGGTCTTTGCCCTCCTTGCGATCCCCACCGGAGAAGGGGCCTCCCGGGCCGCCTGAGGTCTCGGCCTCTCTCACGCCGATCCCTCGGGGTAAGGAGGGGTCACGAACACCCGTTCAACACCACTCCAAGCAAGTTCACCCCCGAGTCGAGCAGGTCATCGGTCGTCTCGCGGGCGAGGCTCTTGGGGGTGCGAGAGGCGTGAACCACGAGCAGGACCCCGTCGAAGCCGCCCGAGAAGGTCGGCGACCGGAGCACCCTCCCAGCCACCGGCGCGTCGAGTACCACCAGGTCCCGGCCCTCTTTCAGATCGCGAACGGCCTCCACTATCCCCGCCCCCTCCAGACGGGAGGCGGGTCCCGGCGGGACCGGCCCGGTCGGGACGATCAGCAGGCCGGGGACGGCCTCGTAGCCGTAGTGCTCCAGGCTCTTCCCGCCGTCCGGCCCGCTGGTGAGGCCAACGAAGTTAGACTCGCCGAGCATCCGGTGCAATTGGGGGTCGTCGAGGTTGCAGTCCACCACGGCGGCCCGCCGCCCCATGCCGGCCAGGGCGGCGCCAAGGCCGACGCAGACACTCGTGCACCCGACGCCCGGCTCCGGGCTGGTCACGACGACGCTCCCGATCCCTTCCAGAGAGAGGAGGTTGTTCGCCAGGTCTTCGTAGTGGCGCCTCACGGGGGAGCCCGGGTCCAAAAGTTCCCCGGCCCCGGCGCCGCTTACGGCACCCAGGCTCACGTCAACCCGCGTCCTCTGTGGGGGAGTAGTCCGGTATGGTCCCGAGCACCGGCGCCCTCAGCGTTAGCTCCGCGTCGCGCACGCCCCGCCAGCCGCTCGCCCGTCCTTCGAGCAGCAACGCGGCGGCTCCCCCGAGCAGCAACCCGGCCCCAGCGGCGACGGCCGCGAAGATCAGGGGCCGTAAGCTCGACCTCTCCGGTGGCGTGGCCTTGTGTTCCACCGCGGCGTTGGCCGCCGTCACCCCGCCGTCGAGCTGCCCGCCGTCGAGCAGCTCGACCCTTTCCACGAAAAGTTTGGCGTAGACGTTCGCCGCCCGGGCCGCCAGCTCGGGCTCAGGGCCAGAGAAACGCACCAGCATCCCTGCCCCGCCGCCGCTCGTCACGAAGGGCCGGATGTCTGAGAGTTCGGGAAACTCTCTGATGCCGGCCTTCGCGTCCGTCTGATCCATCACCTCCCACAACAAATCCTCGGTAACGACGACGCTCTGCACCTCCTGAACAAAGGCCTCTCTCGCCTCCTCATCGTCCAGTTCGTCCTGAGGCGCGAGGCTTACCGCCGCTTCGGCGGTGTAAACCGGTTCCCGAAACAGGCCGAACAGCAAAGCGGTACCCGCGAGGACCAACACCACACCCAAAACCAGCAGGCGCCGCCCCTGCAACACGTAAAGGACCTCCGCAAGCGACGGGTCGTCCCGCCTCCCACCCTGCCAACCCCGCCGGCTAGTAGAAGTCACCATTAACCACCTGTTCGCGGTACGCCTCCGGGTCCGTGTCGAGGAGCCGCAGCAGCGCCGGTGCCTGCTCGGAGGAGCTCTCGGCTAGGACCTCGCGGGCCTGGGCGTACCGGCCCTGTACCACCAGGGCGTCGACGAGGGCGAGGTTCATGGACACAACAAGATTCTGACGCTCGGTCCTTAGTGGCTCTCTCAGTCTCTCTATGCCCGCGGAGGCCCGCCGCATGGCGATTTTTATCGCCTTGTACCCTTCCCTGGGCTCGCCGGTTCGCACGTAGATCCTCCCGAGGTCGTACAAGCCCACATAAGAGATCTTCCTCTGATCCCTGAGTCTTTCGTACTCGGTCTTGGCTGCCTCCAGTTCGCCCTTCCTCAGTAGCACATCGGCGAGAGTGGTTCTGGCGGTGTACGCGTTGGGGTTCAAGTCGAGAACCTTGCGGTAGCTCTCCTCCGCGGCGTCGAGATCCTCCAGTTCCCCGACCTGCAGGTTCCCCATCAGCAGGTAAAGCAAATAGTTGTTCGGGTCTCGCTCGATCGCCCCCCTTAAAGCGGCCGCGGCTTCCACGTTCCGGTCCTGCAGCTGCAGGATGTAAGACTGTCCTTGCAGCGGCTCCGGATCGAAGGGATCGAGGCGGCCGGCCGTGCGAACGGCCTCGAAGGCCCCCTGCAGGTCCCCGGCAATGAACAGCCGCCGCTCCAACTCTAAGTAGCGCTCGGATAGGTACAACGACGTGGCTAGTAAGGCCAACACGCCCGTCAGGAATGCCGCGGAGATTCTGAGTATAAGACGGTTCAATACTCGCTCACCGCGCATGAGGATATCCACTATCCTCCCCGAATACAAGCCAATAAGAGGGCGCAACGAGCCAGACCACGGCTACGTTCTGGCACGAAAAAGGCGGGCCCCCGAAGGGACCCGCCTCACGGTGCGCTCGTCTCGGCTACTACTACTTACTTACCGAACGATCCTACGGGCCAGTAGCCCACCGGCCACCAGAAGAGCACCCGCACCGAGCGCCAGCAGCGAAGTGCCGCCCGTCTCGGGCAGCTCGCCACCTGCCGCAGCCGTAGCCGAAGCGGTGGCCGTAGCGCTAGCCGTAGCGGTGGGGCTGGCAGCGTCATACTGCTGCGCCGCCCCGGCGTACTGCTGCACCGGCGCGGCCGGCGCGGCGCCCTGGGCCGCGTTGAGGCACTCGTTA
>DASQVA010000077.1:0-4044 GCA_035641035.1 Rubrobacter sp.
CGTCCAAGGGACAATCACGATAGGAGGAATGTGGTCCGCCGGCGCGGACTTTGCGCAGGCCAACTTGCTCAATGGCGTCGTGTTTAGCGTCGTGGCGATCGGGTTGGTGGTCTTCGACCGGAAGGCCTGGCGCTCTCCTGCGCCTGCTGAGGCGATGACGCCACCACCACAGGCGATACCGCCCAGAGGAGCGGCACCGACGCCCGCCTAGCGCTCTTCGAGGCTCGAGGATTACACCGTGGGGGAAGCCGAGGCGCGAAGCGGGCGGCTCCTCCTTGGCCTTATCCGCGCGGGTACCCAGAAGACGAGTCGGGGAGGAGCAAGATCGTGAAGGTACACGACCTGACCTATCGGGAGGACGGTGAACGATGACGACACATAAGCAACCAGACGCACTGATACACAAACATGCAGAGGAACTGTCTCAGGACGCAAAAAGTAGACGCAGCAGCCCGGTCGCGCTCGGCAAGGTCAACCTGCTGCTGGCGCTCCTGGCGTTGCTCGTCCTCGCCGGTGCCTATTGGATGGGAATTCTGACCCAGTTTCTGCCCGAGGCTCTGGCCCTGCTGGTTCTCACACTCTCGCTAGTGACGGTGGCGTCGCGGGTGTGGCACGCCCGCCGGGGAGGGCTCGAGTACGGGCTCCTTCGCCATCCCCTCCGTCGCGAGCTACGGCCCTATCTGTTGCAGTGCCTCAACCACTGGCTGTTCTGGGCGTTGTTCGGTGCCGCCATCCTGGTCGGCACGTTCGCGAGCGTCCCGGCCATCATTGCGCCCCTTCTCGGGCTGCCCCTACCGGACGTTTTTCCCTACCGGCCGCTCGTGATCGCGCTCGGCGTCGGGGCGCTCGTGATGGCCGCGCTCGCGCTCGTACCTCGACCGCGCGTGCAGGTTGCTACCAACGTACTGGTGGCGATCGGCACCGTCTTCCTCGCCATCCAACTCGTGCGTATCTACGCGCCGCCGGCCGACCCTGTGGCCGTCGAGCCGCCTCTGTCCGGCGAGTGGGCGATGCTTGCGGGCGGACGCAGCACGCTCCTCAGCCACCACTACCCGGTTCCCATGGTGAGCAACGCCGTCGACTTCGCGCAACTCGACGAGGAGGGGCGCGGCTACCGCGGCGATCGCACGCGGGAGAAAGCCTGGTACGGCTTCGGCGAGCCAGTGCTCGCCCCGGCCGATGGCACGGTGGTCGGCGTGAGCGACATCCACCCGGACGCGCCCGTTGGCAACATAGGGGAGACGCCCGGTCAGGGCAACCACATCGTCCTCGATATTGGAAGTGGGCGCTACGCCGTGCTGGCGCACCTTGAGCGAGGAAGCGCGCGGGTGGGCGAGGGCGAGCGCGTGCGGGTCGGCCAGCAGATCGCCGCTGTCGGGGACTCGGGCAACTCGCTTGCGCCGCACCTGCACTTCCAGGTCCAGGCTAACCCGGACTTCGGGGAGCAGGCCCGCACCGTTCCGGTCGTCTTCCGCGACGTGGTCCTCATAAGGGGCGGAAATGAGTCTACGCCTGCGGAGGCGGACCTCAGGCGCGGAGACCACATCCGCCCGATCGAGGATTGACCCCGGGATGGATAGCCATGTCGCGCACGCGCCAGCCAGGGAAAACGAAAGGGAGCAGAGGATGACGACCCGGCGGCAACAAAGGACAGAGGCCCTCTCGGGAGCATTGCCCTCTGATGGGTTGTCGCGGTTCATCGGGGCTGGCGCGTGGGCGGCGATGGCGGGCGGTTCGGCAATGGTAGCGTCGTTGCTCCTGGAGTGGCTCGTCGTCCCCCACGAGCAGCTGGGCACCGAAGCGTTTCTGACGAGTTCTTACCTCGTGTCCTCCGGGCTGCGCCTCCTCAGCCTCGTCCTCCTGCCGTGGGCGCTAATCGGCATCTACGGACGCCAGTCGAGGTCGGCCGGGGCCTTCGGGCTTTGGGCGTTCGCGGTGGTCTTTCTAGGCGCGACGCTCACGGTGGGCAATGTCTGGGCAGAAGTGTTCGTCTGGCCGACGCTGGCGCAGATAGCCCCGGACACGATGTCGGGGTCGGTAACGGACATGTCCTCGTATCTGATCGCCGGCCTAAACGTGTCGTTCCCGCTTTTTGGCATCGGGTTGATCCTGTTCGGGGTGGCTACGATAAGGGCTGGAGTTTATCCGCGCTGGGCATCAGTATTGTTGATCGTCTCGATCCCGGTGACCATTTTCCTCGATCCCACGCCGGGATCGTTCCAGGAGTCGATCGGACAGATCTTGCTCGGGATAGCGGTGGCGGCCCTTGGTTGGTACGCCCTGAGAACGCCACCCTCGAGTACCTCGTCTTGAAGACCAAGAGGTGCGGATCGAACGACTTCTCCATCTAGGTGCCAGGAACAATCCATCCAGAGAGGCGAAAGGGGAAGGAAAGCGATGAAGCGAACAGACGTGATCCTGTCGGCAGGGACGTTGGCGCTGGTCCTCCTCGCCGCGACGATCATCGCCGCTACGGGGAACACTAACGAGTTCGCTGCGTGGGCGTGGGCGCGCCACCACAACGAGCTGAGCTGGTACATCAGGGGACTGTTCTTGCTGCCGTTCTGCTATTTCGCATATAAGCGGAGCCTCTGGGGCATCGTGCTCACCGTGTTGGCGCTCGCCACCAGCATGTTCTGGTTCCCTGCTCCCGAGCAGGCCAGCCCGCAGGCTGTCGAGTTTCTGGCCGTAGAAAGGGAATACCTCACGAGCGATTGGACGTTCACGAAGATCCTCCTGGCCTTGCTCGTGCCTGTTAGCTTCGCGGCGCTCGCTGTGGCGTTCTGGAGGCGGTCGCTCGTCTGGGGGCTGGCAGTGATCAACGCCATGGTGCTGGTCAAGCTCGTGTGGAGTTTCTACTTCGGGGACACGTCGGGTGGGCTGACCCTGCTGCCTTCCGCCCTCGCGGGCCTGGCGGTCTGCGACGCGGTGATCCTGTACATCCTACGCAGGATGCGCAAGCAGTCTTCGTCCAAACCTCTGCGGCAGGCAGGCCAGCATGGCGGCTAGGTCCGTTAGGGAGGCCCGCGGGCACCATTACGGCATCTTCCGTGCATCCGACCGTCATCTGCCCTTCAAACAGGCAACCGGAAAGGAGTTATGAATATGATCTCCCGTCTCTCGAGCGTGGTGAAGCGACACCCGATCATCTCGTTCTTCGTCCTGACCTTCGTCCTGTCGTGGTGGCCCTGGCCGCTCTATGCCATGGGCGTGCCGTGGGCCATCTCGCCCCTCCTCCCCGGGCCGCTGCTCGCCGCCCTCATCGTGATCCCCATAACCCAGGGCTGGGCAGGGCTGCGAGAGCTTGGCTCCCGGATGATCCGCTGGCGCGTAGGGTGGCGCTGGTACGCATTGGCCCTGGGCATCCCTCTGGCGGTCGCTGTGGCCGCCGTGGCTCTCAGCGTCGCGCTCGGCGCTCCCGCCCCGTCACTGGCAAGCTTGCCCGCCTTGACCGCCATCCTCATGGTTTTTGGGATAAAACTGATCAACCCCCTGAATGGGCCGATGGGCGAGGAGCCGGGCTGGCGTGGCGTTGCCCTGCCTGGCCTGCAGGGATCCGGCCTCTCGCCGCTTCTCGCCACCCTGATCCTCGCGCCGCTCGTGGCGCTCTGGCATGTGCCGCTCGTCTTCGCGCATGAGATCTCCCCAGTCGGACTCCTGGGGGCGTTCACGTTCACGTTCGTGGCCACATGGGTCTTCAACCACACCGGCGGCAGCGTGTTCATGACCCTCGTTATGCACGCCGCCGAGGGAACCTTCGGTCTGCTTGCCGGGGTCGGGTTCGCGGGCGCGGCCCTGGCGCAGTTGCCCTGGGTCTATGTTGCGGTGTGGTTCGTCGTGGCGATCGGGTTGGTCATCTTCGACTGGAAGGCCTGGCGTGGACCTGCGGCTACCAAGGCGACGACGGTTCCACCTGCGGTGCCGATGGTACCTAAGCCTGTTTGAACCGAAGGAGAGATGATGACGTTAATAAGAAGACATCCGCTGGTGGCGTTCTTCGTGCTGGCCTACGCCCTCTCGTGGTGGCCCTCGATCCTGTACGCC
>DASQVA010000078.1:0-7572 GCA_035641035.1 Rubrobacter sp.
CGACGCCGCCGAGGAACTGGGGGGCACCTTCGTTAAGACGGATGTCACCGACCCAGAGTCGGTCAGGGAGATGGTGCGCACGGTCGTCGAGGAGCACGACCGGATCGACGTCCTCGTCAACAACGCCGGCGTCGTACACAATATCCCCTCTGAAGAGGTCCCCGACGAGGAGTGGCGTAAGGTACTGTCCGTGAACCTCGACGGTGTTTTCTGGTGCTGCCGAGAGGTGGGCAAGGCCATGCTGGAGCGCGGCGCAGGCTCCATCGTCAACGTCGCCTCGATGTCGGGGATGGTCTCCAACCACCCCCAGCCCCAGGCCGCCTACAATGCCTCCAAGGCCGGGGTAATAACCCTCACCAAGTCTCTCGCCGGCGAGTGGGCCTCGCGCGGGATCAGGGTCAACTGCGTCTCGCCCGGCTACATAAGGACGCCCCTCACCGAGCTCGGCATGTCCAAGTCCGAGTGGGCCGAGGTGTGGCTCTCCTCGACGCCAATGGGAAGGCTCGCCGAGCCGTACGAGATAGCCCCCGCCGTCCTATTTCTCGCCTCCGACGCCGCGAGCTACGCCACAGGCACCAACCTCGTGGTGGACGGCGGCTACACCTCCTGGTGAACGACTCACCGAGATAGTCGTCTCTCAGGGCGCCAATTAGACTGCGGACCCGGGCTCTTCCGCGTCGTCGCCGGTGCTGTGTTCCTTCGCCGAGCTCTCGAAGACGGTTAGACCGATCAGGGCGAGCGAGAGGATCGCGACGAGCACGGGCTACTCACGTAGGCTCCCGACGACGCGAGCGCGACGCAGATCGCGGCGACGCATAGCCTCGCCACGAGTACGCCGCTTCTCAGCGAACGTGGGGTGGCGCGCTGGATGGCGCTGGCGGAGAGCAGGTACAGGCAATCCCACCGCACAGGGCGGCGCGGGGCCCGAGAGATAGGGCGGGCTCTGAGGCATCGAGGATGGCGAACTCGACGCCAACGCTGGCGGCGGCGATGCCGGCCCACACGGCGAGGTGCCCGTACCCCCAGACGTGGCTGCGCACGACGCCCGTGGCGCCGCCCGTGAACGACTGGGCGGTGGCCTCCTCGTCCACGTGGTCGAAGTACAGCCACCACATGCAGGCCGCGAGCGCGAAGCCGAAGACTGCGACGAGCACCGAGCCCAGTCTCCAGCTCGTATCCACGACGGCGGCGGTGATGACTACGGTGGACTCGCCGAACACGATCAGGGTAAACAACCCGAAGCACTCCGGCATGTGGGAGGCGTGGCCGGACACCGAGAGTACCGTGGAGGAGCCAAGGACGGGAGTCCCCATCTCGATGAGCAGCGCGAGCGCCCACAGGCCGTAGCGAACCGGCTCAGGCGTCAGAAGCGAGACCGACCAGATCACCGCTCCGATGGCGAACCCTGTGCCGTAGCGCGCGGACATAGGCCGGGCCTCGGTCGCGTTGCGCCAGGCCCAAGCGTAGAGCCCGACGAGCAAGGCCCGCAAACCCACGTTGGCCGCTACAAACCCCACCGCTCCTCGACCTAGGGCGCCGCCGACGTTCACGGCCAGCGCGGCCGAGGCCAGCATCGCGACGCACATAACAACCCGGAAGAGCGCGTCGTCCGTGTCAAACTAGTCCGCGTAGTAGGCGAAGCTCATCCAGGCCCACCCGACGGGCACGAACAGCAACGAGAACGCGAAGAAGCCGCCCAGGTTCAAGTCATCGTGCAAAAGACCAGCCAGGGCCGCTATGGCGACGACGAAGACGCGGTCGAAGAAGAGCTCGAGCCAGGTGGCGTGCCTGCCGGTCTCCTCGCCGACCCGCAGCCGTGGCGCCTGCCACGAGGGCCTCCTTCGAGGTGCCGGATGCGATCCTGGATCTACCGCTCGCTCCCGGTCGGGGGTCCGGCTCACACCTTCTAGGCCATGCGTTCGGGAACAGGGTTCGTTCTTAAGGTTCGCACGCCACCATGTTATCCGCGGCGGCGCACCGGGCCAAGTCTATGGGCGCGATGGACTTCAGGCCGGCTCTTGCCCGAGCCGGTTCTACGAGCCCCCGTTCGGTATCACCATCGCCTTGACGTTGCCAGGGTCCTTGCGACCCGCCTGCAGGGCCTCCTCGGCCTCTTCCAACCGGTAGTGGCCGGTGATGATTGCTTCTAGGTCCACCTTGCCGGTCGCGGCCAGCTCTATGGCGGCGGGATACGTGTTCGCGTAGCGGAACGTCCCCGTTAGCGTGATCTCCTTGTTCTGGATAAACGCTAGCGGCACGCTCGTCTCCTCCTCGGGGCCCATGCCGACCACCACGGCTATGCCCGCGGGTCGGATGGAGAGTATGCCGTCCTTCAGCGCCCGCTGGTTGCCCGAGCACTCAATCAAAACGTCGACCTCTAGGCCGGCCCCGTCCAGCGGCTCCTCCGCCACGTTCAGGGCGCGGGTCGCGCCGGTCCTGCGCGCGATCTCCAGCCGCTCTTCGGCCACGTCGGTGACCGTAACGTCCGTCGCACCCTGCGCGAACGCCACCTGCATCGCCAGCAGTCCTATAGGCCCGGCACCGGTAATGAGGATGTGGTCCCCGGCCTTCACGTTCGCCTTGCGGCAGGCCCAGATGCCGACGGAGAGCGGCTCCATCAGGGCACCGGCGTTGTCCGAGAGGCTATCGGGCAGGTGGAAAGCGAAGTCCTCGTGGATGTTAACGTAGTTGGCGAACGCGCCGTTGATCGGGGGCGTCGCGAAGAAGCTGACGTTGGGACAGAGGTTGTAGCGGCCGGCCCGGCACTCGCGGCAGGTGCCGTCCGGGACGCCGGGCTCCAGCGTCACGCGCTCGCCTATCTCGTGCTTGGTCGCTTCCTCGCCGAGGGCTACGATGACGCCTGAAGGTTCGTGGCCGAGGATCAGGGGCTCGTGCACGATGAAGGAGCCGATGCGCCCTTCCTCGTAGTAGTGGACGTCGGAGCCGCAGACGCCGACGGCCCGGATCTCGACCAGCACCTCCCTCGGGCCCGGCTCCGGGACGGGTACGTCTTCGAGCCTCACGTCGTGCGTCCCGTACATGATGGCCGCTTTGTTCTGCATGGAGATTCCTTTCTCGGGGTCGCTACTCTCCGGTGACCGCGCCGAGGGTGAGGCCCTTCACAAGGTAGCGCCTCACGGCGAGGCCGACGACGACCATCGGCAGCACGACGATCGTGCCTATCGCCATCAGCTGACCCCAGTTGATGCCCGTCTGGGTTATGAGTTGGGAGGCCGCTATCGGGAGGGTTTGGCTGCCGGGCCCCGAGAAGCTCTGCGCGAAGGCGTAGTCATTCCAGGAGAAGACGAGGCAGAGGATGGCCGTCGTCACGATGCCCGGTGCGGTCAGCGGCAGCGCTATGCGCCAGAACGCCCCGAACTTGGTAGCGCCGTCAACCATCGCCGCCTCTTCGAGGGCGGGCGGGAGGTCGGCGAAGAAGGCGTTCATGATCCAGATCGCGAAAGGCAAATTGAACGTCAGGTAGGCGACGATAAGGCCGGTAGTTGTGTTGAGCAGATCCAAGGTGCGAAAGACGGCGTAGAGCGGCAGGATCACGGCGGCTATCGGGGCCATCCTCGTGCTGATGATCCAGAACGAGACGTGGTCTTTGCCGCGGAAGTGGCTGCGCGAGAGCCCGTACCCAGCCAGACAGCCGAGCGTCACGGCGATGAGCGTCGAGATGCCGGCTGCGAGGATGCTGTTCGTGATGTAGCCGCCGAGCGCGTTACCCCCCGTAAAGAGGCCGACGTAGTTCTGGAAGGTGGGGGCGAAGAACAGCGTCGGGGTCTGGGAGACCAAATCGTCCGGCCTTTTGAACGACGACAGCACCATCCAGCCGAGGGGGACCACCGTCCACAGGAGCGCCAGCAGCAAGAGGGCGTAAAGCACGATTTTCTTGCCGAGCCCCTTCATCGAGCCAGCCCCTGCTGTTTGAGTATCCGCACGAACAGGTTGGCGACCAAGATGGAGAAGGCCAGCATGCTAAGGCCGATGGCCGCCGCGTAGCCGAGCTCCTGAAAGCGGAAGGCCGTCTCGTAGAGCCTTATGGGGATGACCTTCGTCGCGTCGGCCGGACCGCCGTTCGTCGTGATGGCGATGATGTCGTAGTAGCGGATGGCGTCCATCGAACGGACGAGCAGCGCCACGATCACGACCCCGGAGATCAGGGGTCCCACGACGTGCCTGAGCCTCTGGAGGTAGTTGGCCCCGTCTACCTTCGCTGCCTCGAGGACGGGCTGGGGCATCGAGGAGAGGCCGGCGAGCACTATAAGGACTATGAGCGGTGTCCACTCCCAGACGTCCATGAGGATGACGGCCGCGAGCGCCGAACCCTTGCTGCCGAGTATCTCCCAGGTGATGAGCCCCGTCCGGTCGAGAAACCAGGCGTAGAGGCCGTAGGTTGAGTCGACGAGGAAGCGGCCCAGAAGGCCCACGATCACCGGCGCCACGAACATTGGCATGAGCATGACCGAGAGCGCCAGGTTCTTGCCCCAGATCGTCTCGTGCAGCAGCAACGCGACCGCGATGCCGAGGACCATCTCAAGGCCGACGGTGGTGACGAAATAGATGCCGCTCACGATCCAACTGGAGCGCACGTCCGGGTCGGTCACGAGGAGCGTCCAGTTCTCCAACCCCACCCACTCGAAATCTACGCCTCCGATCAGCGCGACCTCGTTAAAGCTCATGTAGATGATGTAGAAGAACGGGAAGAGCGAGATGGCGGCCAAGAGTAAGAGGGCCGGCAGCAGCATTCGGATCTCGTAGGAGGGCAGCCACCGGCTGGGGCCTCTTGTCGAGCCTACAGGCGGGCCTTTGTCGGGGGTGTTGGCGGCACTCAAGGCGCTACACCCCGTTGGCCCGGTCGAAGCCTTCCTTCGCGTCCTTCATCGCCTGCTCTGGAGACTTGTCCCCGGCCAGCATCTTCGAGAGCTCGGTGAAGATCACCGTGTCGCACTTGTTCCACTCCTCGATCTTGGGTCGCAGGCCGATGTTCTCCGGCTCCCAGGCCTTCGAGACGGCCTCGTAGGTGAGGATGTTCGGCATGTCCGACGGGCGCTGCTGGGCCTTCTGGACCTCGGGCTCCTCGTATACGGACTGGCGGGTGGGCGTGCCGCCGCCGACCTCGCTCTTGAGGCCGGAGAGCTGGGTCTCCGGCGAGGTCGCCCAAACCAGGAAGAGCCACGCCGCCCGCTGCTCGTCTTCGGAGAGCTCGCCGTTAACGCCGAGCCCCGTGCCGCCCCACATGCTGGCGCTTCTCGCTGGGCCGGTGGGGAGCCGCTCGTAGCCGACCTTGCCCCCGAGCTTGGAGGCCTCGACGCCGGCGGCGAACTCGTGCCAGTTGGGGACCATCGCCAGCTCGCCGGCCCGGAACGCCTCGTCGAGCGCGGTCCAATCCCAGCTTGTGCTGCCAGGGTGCGAGATCTCGTTGAGCTTCATGTAGAACTCCGCCGCCTCGATCGCCTTCGGCTGGTCGAGCATGGCCGGACCGGGGTCCTCGGTCCCGATCTTACCGACCTGCACCCCGGTCTCGAAGTAGTCCCCGCCGTATGCCCAGAGCACGTTGGAGAAGTCGCACATCAGCGAGTCGTACTGCTTAGCCTGCTGGCCCGTGCCGTACTCGACCTCGTCGGCGTTGTCGTTGAACCACTTGCCGATCTCGTAGTACTGGGCCCAAGTGATCGACTCGGAGGGCGTCGGGTCGAAGCCGAGGTCCTGGGACATCTGGTCGCCGTACTTGTCGAAGAGGTCCTTGCGGTACATCCAGATCATGGTCGGGGCGTCGTAGGGCAGCGCGTACAGCGCCTCCTCATCCGCGAAGCGCCCCGCCGCCGCGAGCTGCGTTGGGATAAAGTCCCCGAGGCCTTTGGGTACCGAAGGCAGGCTGTCGTCCTCGTTGAAGTCGTTGAGGTCGGCGAGCGCCGCAGCGAAGGGCGCCATCACCTGGTAGGGGTCGGCGTAGATGACGTGGATGGTCGGGTCGCCAGAGGAGACGTCCAAGCTGACCTTCTGCACGAGCGAACCGAGCTCGAGCTGGCTGATCTTGACGTCTATCCCCGTGAGGTCTTTGAAGGGTTTGAGGTTGGCGGCGATGGCCGAGGTCGGCGCCGTGTTCTCGGAGATAAAGTTGAGCGTCATCCCCTTGTACTGCTTCCACATGCCACCAGAGGAGGAGCCCTGACTCGCCTCCTCGCCGCAACCCGCAAGCCCCAATAGCGAGGCCCCCGCGAGTCCGGCCCCGGACATTCTCAAGAAATCTCGACGCGTCAACCTACCCGAAAAGCGCATCTTTTCGATCACCAACCTCTCCGCTCCGCCAATCTCTCCCTTTCTGTCCCGTATTCTAGCAAGTTAGCCTGGCGATATTACGGTCCCCCGGATGTTGCGCGTCCGTCGAGGGTGGATGTACCCTGGACGGGGGTAGAGCAGGAGAACGGGCGGGTCGATCTGCCTCACCAGCAGGCTTCGGAAGGGAGACAGTTTGAGCGCCACGGAGACGACGTTGGAGATCGTGCGGGCGATGGCCACCGCGATGGAGGAGAATCGTCGGCACCTTACGAAGCTCGACTCGGAGATCGGGGACGGGGACCACGGCAACAACATGCACCGCGGCTTCCAGTCTGCCGTCGATCGGCTTGAGGGCGCTGATCCTTCCACCCCCGCCGACGTCCTGAAGGCCGTATCCATGGCGCTCATCGGCAAGGTCGGCGGGGCGGCAGGCCCGCTCTACGGCACAGCCTTCCTGCGCGCCTCGACGACGCTCTCAGACAAGGAAGAGGTCTCGGCCGGGGACGCCGCCGAAGCGCTGGAGGCGGCGCTCGGCGGCGTGAAGCAGCGCGGCAAGGCGGAGGCGGGGGACAAGACTATCGTTGACGCCCTAGAGCCAGCCGCCGCGGCCGCCAAAAAGGCCGCCGGCGACGGGAGCGTGGCTGAGGTCTTCCGGGCCGCCGCGGAGGCTGCGAGGGGGGGGGCAGAGGCGACGATCCCGCTCACGGCGAGGAGGGGACGGGCTAGCTACCTCGGCGAGCGTGCCGCCGGGCACCAGGACCCCGGGGCCACCTCCACCTACCTGCTTCTGGACGCGGCGGCCCGGACGCTAGAGGACTCCTCCTGATGGTCGGGCTGGTGCTCGTCTCGCACAGCCCCCGGATCGCCGAGGGGACGGCGGAGCTGGTGCGGCAAATGGCCGGGGAGGTCGAGCTCGTGGCGGTCGGCGGCGACTCCGATGGAGGATTCGGCACCGACCCGGAGAGGATAGAGGCCGCAGTCCGCGATCTCGACGTCGAGGAGGTGCTCGTCTTCATGGACCTAGGGTCGGCCGTTCTCTCCGCTGAGACCGTCCTCGAGATGCTACCCTCGGAGACGAAGGAGAAGGTCCGGCTGGTGGACGCGCCGTTCGTCGAGGGGGCCTTCGCGGCCGGGGTCGTGGCCTCTGCGGGCGCCGATGCCGAAGAGTGTGTGGAGGCGGCCATGGAGGCCCGCACCGAGTCCAAGCTGCACGACGAAACCTAACGGCGGACGGCGCGTAGAGGTTTGGGCGCGCCGCAGACGGGACGGTTCGCGGCCGGGTTTGGT
>DASQVA010000079.1:0-13378 GCA_035641035.1 Rubrobacter sp.
GAGGACGTCGATCCGGTCGTGCTCCTCGACGACCGTGCGCACCATCTCCCTGACCGACTCTGGGTCGGTGACATCCGTCTTAACGAAGGTGCCCCCCAGTTCCTCGGCGGCGTCGGGGCCGGTCTCGTCGTTGATCTCGGCTACCACGATCTCGGCGCCGGCGGCGTGGAGGGCGCGCGAGATCTCCAGCCCCAGGCTCTGGCCGCCGCCCGTGACTACCGCTACCCTGTCCTCGAGCGAGAAGCCATTGTGTGCCATCTCATCCCTCCGTTCGATCGCCTAAGGTCCGCTAGAACAGCGTGTAGCCGCCGTCCACGACTAGGACGGAGCCGGTCATGAAGCTAGAGGCGTCGCTCGCCAGGTAGACGAGGCTCGGTCCCAGCTCGTCCGGTACGGCGTAGCGTTGCATGGGGGCGTCCTCGATCCAGTGCCGCCGGAACTGCGGCTCGTCTACCGGGGCCATCGCCGTCTTCACGTAGCCGGGCGCGAGGGCGTTGACGCGCACGTTGTGGGGCGCCCACTCCGCCGCGAGGGACTTGGTGAGCTGGTGGACCGCTGCTTTGGAGGCGTTGTAGGCGGGCTGCCACTGCGGGCGGTTGACTATCATGGCGGAGATCGAGCCGACATTGACGATAGAGCCGCTGCCGCGCTCGATCATCTGCCTCCCCACGGCTTGCGCGCAATACCAGAGCCCGTGCACGTTCACATCGAAGGTGTCGAGCCACTCGTCACGCGGTACCTCAGCGGCCGGCCTGTGGTAGCAGACACCCGCATTGTTCACCAGAATATCGACCGGTCCCAGGTGTTCAGTCACCTCGCTCAACATTGTCTGTACCTGACTTGGTTCCGTCACGTCGAGGTCTACGGCTATCGCCGTCCCCCCCGAAGCCGAGAGGTCCTTCGCCACCGCCTCCGAGCGCTCGCGGGTGCGGGCGGCCAGGGCGACGGATGCCCCGACCTGCGTGAGGGCGCGGGCGAAAGCCTCGCCGAGGCCCGTGTTGCCGCCGGTGACGACGGCCGTCTTGCCTGTCAGGTTGAAGGCGTCGAGGACAGCCACCAGGGTCTCCTCCTACTCTCTCTTTATGACGGTCGTGGGGAGCCCGATCCGGGCTCCCCGCGTAAGTTCGGCCTCGCTAACCGAACAAGACGGTAAAGGTCACGCCGCCGAGGATGCCGCCGATGATGGGTCCCACGACCGGGATCCAGGAGTACCCCCAGTCGTTGCCGCCCTTGCCGGCTATCGGGAGGACGGCGTGGGCTATGCGCGGCCCGAGGTCGCGCGCCGGGTTGATCGCGTAGCCGGTGGGACCTCCCAGGGAGAGCCCGATACCCAAAACGAGCAGGCCGACCAGCAGGGGGTTGAGGCCGGTCGCGATAACCGCCGAGAGGTCGCCCGGGATTGCCCCTGCGTTGGAGACGATACCGAACACGCCGAAGACCAGCACGAAGGTGCCGATGATCTCGGTGATGATGTTCGCTGGGGTGTTGTAGATCCCCGGGGCGGTGCAGAATACGCCGAGTTTGAGGCCGGCGTCCTCGGTCGGCGCCCAGTGGGCAAGGTAGGCGAGCCACACTATGACCGCGCCAACGAACGCGCCGAGGAACTGCGCGATGATGTACCCGGGCACCTGGGCCCAGTCCAACCCGCCCGTACTCGCCACCGCCAGCGTCACCGCGGGGTTGATGTGGGCGCCGGAGAACTGACCGACGCAGTAAACGGCGATGGCGACGCCCATCGCCCAGCCAAAGGTGATCACGATCCAGCCAGAATTCTCCGCCTTGGAGTTCCTGAGCAGTACCCCCGCGACGACGCCGTCGCCAAGGATGATCAGGATCATGGTGCCGATAAACTCGCCAAGATAAGCCTGCATCTATCCCTCCTCCCTAGAAAGGTCGTCCGGCCGCAACGTCGCACGGCGCCCTGAGGTAGTTCTTCATCTCGTCGTCGAGCTTGAGCAGCGTTATGGAGAACCCAGCCATCTCCAGCGAGGTCATGTAGTCCCCGACGTACGGCATCCGCCAGACCTGGATCCCCTCGCGCTCCAGCACGTCCGCCACGTGGGCGTAGGCGACGTAGAGCTCCATGAGTGGGGTCCCGCCCATGCCATTGACCATCACTGCGACCTCGGAGCCCGCGAAGTTCACGGAGTCGCCGAGTATTCTGTCCATCATCTCATCCACTACTTGGTCGGCCGGCTCGACGGTCTTGCGCTCGACACCGGGCTCGCCGTGGATGCCAATCCCGATCTCCATCTCATCGTCGGCGATGTCGAAGATAGGCTCGCCGCTCTCTGGCGGGGTGCAGCTGGTGAGCGCCATCCCCATCGAACGGACGCTCCCGTTGACCCTCTCCGCGAGCTCCTTGATGCCGGCGAGGTCTTTGCCGTCGTCAGCGGCGGCGCCGCAGATCTTGTGCACGAAGATGGTGCCCGCTATACCGCGCCGCCCGCTGGTGAACGTCGAGTCCTCGACGGCCACATCGTCGTTGGTGACGACGTAATCCGTCTGTATCGCCTCGCCCTCCGCCAGCTCCCCGGCCATCTCGAAGTTTAAGACGTCGCCGGTGTAGTTCTTGACAACGTAGAAGACGCCGGCCCCCCCGTCCACGGCCTTGGTAGCCTCCAACATCTGGTCCGGGGTGGGGCTGGTGAAGACGGCGCCGGCGCAGGCTGCGTCGAGCATCCCTGGGCCGACGTAGCCGCCGTGGGTCGGCTCGTGGCCGGAGCCGCCGCCGGAGACGAGGGCTACCTTGCCCTGCACGGGGGCGTCGGCGCGCAAGACGATGTTGTGCTCGGGGATCACGCGGATCAGGCCGGAGTGCGCCAGCTCCATCCCGCGCAGCATCTCTTCCACGACCCTCTCGGGTGCGTTGATGACCTTCTTCATCTGTTCCTTTCCTCTGTCTCTTTAGGCGAGTGGGGACTCGACCGCTTCCTGCGCCCACTCCTTGGACCGCGCGACGGCCTCCTTCCACCTGCCGTAGAGCCGCTCGCGCTCCTCCTCGCCCATCTGCGGCTCGTAGCGGCGCCTGAGCCGCCACCGGCTCTTGACCTCGTCGCGGTCCCGCCAGAAGCCGATCGCGAGCCCCGCCAGGTAAGCCGCACCAAGGGCGGTGGTCTCCAAGGTCTCCGGAACCTCGACGGGCGTGCCGAGAATATCGGCCTGAAACTGCATCATCCACCGGTTGGCCGCGGCCCCGCCGTCGGCCTTGAAGGTCGGGATATCTATACCCGAGTCGGCCTCCATCGCCTCGACGGCGTCGCGGGTCTGGTAGCACATGCTCTCGAGCGCGGCCCTGGCGAGGTGCGCCCGCGTGCTGCCGCGCGTGAGCCCGACGATGGTGCCCCTGGCGTACGAATCCCAGTGCGGGGCTCCAAGGCCCACGAGTGCAGGAACGAAGTACACGTCGTCGTTGGAGTCGAGGCTCGCGGCGAGCTCCTCGGTCTCCTCGGCGCTCTGAATGATGCCGAGCCCGTCGCGCAACCATTGCACGGCAGCACCCGTGATAAAGATGGCTCCCTCGAGCGCGTACTCGACCGGCTCGTCGCCGAGGCCCCAGGCGATGGTCGTGAGCATCGCGCGCTCGCTCTTAATGGGCTCTGTACCGGTGTTCATCAGGGCGAAGGAGCCCGTCCCGTAGGTATTCTTGGTCAGCCCGCGCTCGAAGGCGACCTCGCCGAAGAGGGCGGCCTGCTGGTCGCCGGCCACGCCCGCGACAGGGACCTCTGCCCCGAAGACATCTGTGTCAGTGTCGCCGTAGACGTACGAGCTCGGCTTGACCTCGGGGAGCATCTCGCGCGGCACGCCGCCGAGCATCTCGAGGAGCTCGTCGTCCCACTCGAGGTCGAAGATGTTGTACATGAGGGTGCGCGAGGCGTTGGTGTAGTCCGTGACGTGCGCCCGGCCGCCGGTCAGCTTGTAGATCAACCAGGTGTCTATGGTGCCGAGGGCGATCTCGCCGTTTTGGGCCCTATCTTTGAGGCCGTCCACGTTGTCCAGAAGCCACTTCACCTTGGAGCCTGAGAAGTAGGCGTCTATGACGAGGCCTGTTTTGTTGGCGACCATCTCGTCGTAGCCCTGCTCGGAGAGCTCGGTGCAGATCTGGGCACCGCGCCGGTCCTGCCACACGATAGCGTTGTGGACCGGCTCGCCTGTCTCCCTATCCCACATCACGACGGTCTCGCGCTGGTTGGTGATCCCGATGGCCGCTATGTCCCCAGGCGATACCCCGGCGTCCTCGAGCGCCTGGCGCATCACCCTGAGGGTGACTTCCCAGATCTCGTTGGCGTCGTGCTCGACCCAGCCGGGCCTGGGGTAGTGTTGCGTGAACTCCTGCTGGGCCTCCCCCACCGTCGCGCTGTCGTGGTTGAAGACTATCGTCCTGCTCGACGTGGTCCCCTGGTCTATGGATAGTATGTAGTCCCCTGCCATCCTTTATCTCCTCCTTGTTCTTGCACTCCCGACAGATCAACCACCATCACTGCCTACACCAGACTCGACCTCCCATCGAGGGCCCTACAGGGCAGGCCAAAACGCATACGAGCCCTTTCCCTCGCCCGATCATGCACCTTTATTGGCCTTATTCATCTCGAGCGTAACGGAGCCGGAAACCAGCGTCAAGGATGCTTACCAAAGCGCCCCTCCCAGCGCCCCCACCGCTCTCTCGCGAGTCCATCTGGGGCGGATAGACGAGCGCAAGGCGAATGCAAGCGCGTTCGGCCCACGGGGTTACGCCGTCACAAAGCTGGCTGAACCCCGACGTTCACCCCGGTGGATCCAGAGCACTCACTCGCGGGAGCAGTCACTCGCCGGAGCAGACGGGGCGGACGAACAGGCAGGATACCGGCAAGGCGCTTCGGCCGGTGGGCTGTAAGATAGGCGGGTCTTGCAGTCCATACTCAACACCGCGCTGCCCTTCTTCGCCCTGATCTTCTGTGGCTACGGCGCAGGCCGCCTGAGGCTACTCACCGAAACCGCCGCCGCGGGGGTCAACACCTTCGTCTTTTACTTCGCCCTGCCGGCTTTCCTGTTCGGGCTCATGTCCTCTTCACCCATAGCGGAGGTCATGAACGGACGGTTTATCGGGGCGTACGCGACCGCGAGCCTCACCGTGTTCGCGCTGGCGGCGCTGGGGGGAAGGTTGTTGTTCGGGGTCGGCCGGGGGGAGGCGGCGGTGCAGGGGCTCGCCGCCGTGCTGCCGAACACGGGCTACATGGGACTACCACTCATCTCCGCTGTCTTCGGCCGGGAGGCGGCTATCCCCCTCGTCGTCGGGCTCACCCTGGACGGTATACTTCTTATACCTCTGGGCATAATCATCATCGAATCGGACAAGGGACGCGCCGAAGGCTTACTGCAGACCGCCCTCACCACCCTGGCGTCTCTCACCCGAAACCCCCTGATCATCTCCATCTTTGCAGGCCTCGCCTTCTCCGCCACCGGCCTGGGTACCCCCACCCCGCTGACGAACTTCCTCGACCTCCTCGGCGCCGCGGCCGGCCCTTGCGCCCTCTTCGCCCTCGGCGCGACGCTCGCCGCCCGCGCCGGCGACCGCCTGGGCGGCGCGGCCGAGGTGTCGTACATGACCCTCGCAAAGCTCCTCGTCCACCCATCCGTCCTCTGGCTCACGGCCACCGTACTCTTCGACGTGGATCCCGTCTGGGCTACCTCAGCCCTCCTCGGCGCCGCCCTCCCCGTCGCCGCCAACGTCTTTATCGTCGCCCGCCAGTATGACGTCTACGTAGCCCGCACCTCGAGCGCCATCCTCGTCTCCACCGCCGTCTCCATGATCTCCGTCTCCGCCCTCCTGCTCCTCCTCTCCCCGTAAGGGCGATCGGTGTAGAGGGGGTACGCGAACCGCCCCTACGGCCACTACAACACACCACCCCACAACGTACGATGCAGCTCCCCTGCGCACCACCCTTACTGGGGTCACCCGGAGGTCGCCCGACAAAACCGTACGAAAGTCCAGGTAAGAGCCCGCTCTCCGCCCGTGGCGAGACCGGCCGTCCTCCCCCATCCTGAAGAGACAAATCCCACCCCTAAGGAGCAGGGGCCAACCCACGGTCACACCAACGGCCCCGCGCTTGACATCGACCTGAGGTGGAGTACCATTTAGTTAGCCGGCTAACTAAAAGCTGACGGAACCGGAGGGTGAGATGGCTAGTATCAGAGAGAGGATAGAGCGTGAGGTTCTTGGGTGGCCCGGAGTCGAGGAGAGACCGCACCGGTTCAGCGGGGTAGAGTTCAGGGTAAACGGGCACGAGATTGGGCACCTGCACGGCGACCGGTTGGCCGATTTGCCGTTCCCCCGCAAGGTGCGCGAGGAGCTGGTGGAGGCCGGCAAGGCGCAGGTGCACCATGTGCTTCCGCAGACTGGGTGGGTGAGCTACCCCATCCGGGGCGAGAAGGACGTGGAGGGTGCGCTGGAGCTGTTTCGAAGAAACTACGAGCGGTTAACGGCGAGGAAGAAGGTCGAGAGATCATGAGCGCGTTTACGGAGCTGGAGGTCGAGTATCTGCGGCGTCAACGGTTGGGACGGCTAGCTACGGTAGACGCGAAGGGCAGGCCCCACGTCGTACCTGTGGCGTTCCGGTACAACGCGCAGAGGGAGACCATAGACATCGGCGGGCACAACCTCGCCAATAGCAAGAAGTTCCGCGACGCCGAGGAGACGGGGCGGGCCGCGTTCGTGGTGGACGACGTAATACCCGGGGCCCAATGGCGGGCGCGGGGCGTGGAGGTGCGCGGACGGGCCGAGGTCCCTTCGGAGGGAGGGAGCGAGATCGTCGCGGATTTCGCGGACGAGCTGATCCGGATCATCCCGGAGCGCATCGTCGGCTGGGGCATCGATTCCGACGCCTACAAACCGAACGCCCGGTCGGTTGGTTAGTGGAAGGAGCGGGGTGGTGGGAACACACCCCGTCAAAGGTAGAACCGGGTTCACGCTGGCGAAGGTCTGCAAGGCCCACAGGGGCAACGTAGGGGAGCTGCTGGCTGCGCACGGGCTGCACGTGGGCCAGGAGATGGTCCTGGTCGAGCTCTGGGAGAGCGACGGCCTGCGCGGCGGCGAGCTGGCGGTGCGGCTCGGCGTCGAGCCGCCCACCATTACCAAGATGCTCAGGCGGCTGGAGGGCTGCGGCCTCGTCGAGCGCCGCCCGGACCCGTCCGACGCCCGGAGCTTCCGGGTGTACCTGACCGATGATGGACGCGCCCTCGAAGGGCCTGTGACCGGCTGCTGGGAGCTCTCGGAGGAACGGCTGCTCGCGGGTATGGGCGAGGAGGATCGGCGGACATTTCACGAGCTTCTCGTTAGGGTCAGGGGCAACCTGGACTCCTGCTCCGCCGCGGAGTAGCCACGAGTTTTTAATGAGACCCGTTTGGAGAGGGTGAAGATGCATTTCAGAGAAGGACGTTTGAGGGTCGTAGGTGTAGGAGGCACGCTGCGGGTGGGCTCGGCCAGCCTGGGCGCGCTGCGGCGGGCACTCGGGGCAGCGGAGGAAGCCGGCGCAGAGACGGGGTTGCTCGACCTGCGAGAGCTGCGGTTGCCCGTGTACGAGCCGGGAAGGCCGCTCGAAGATTACGGGGACAACGTGCTCGGTTTCGTCGAGGCCGTGCGGGAGGCCGACGCGCTGCTGTTGAGCACGGCGGCCTACCACGGGACGCTCGCGGGGGTCACGAAGAACGCGCTCGACTTCGCGCAGTTTCTTGGCGGGGAGGAGAGGCCGTACTTCGACGGGAAGGTGGTCGGTCTGATCTCGACCGCCGGCGGAGACCAGGCCGCGACAAACGCCAACGGCGCGATGGTCCACGTGGTCCACGCCCTGCGCGGCGTCGTAGCACCCCTGATGGTGACGATCCCGAAGACCTGGCAGCGCTCGGATGAAGAGGGGAACATAACCGACAGCGGCTACGGCAAGCGGCTGGACAGGCTCGGCAGGCTAGTGGTGGAACTGACTGAGAAGGTCGGGGCCGAAGAGCCTTCTCGTCGCGCCGAGCCCGTCGGGATCGCCGTTTGAGCGCGGGCGAAGAGGTGGGGAGGTACGGAGAGCGGCCGGGGCGGCGGAACACCCGGCTGCTCCTGGCCGTCGTCGTAACGGCGATCCTGGTCTCCGTGCTCAACCAGACTTTCGTGAACGTGGTGGTGCCGGACATTCAGAAGGCCTACGACGCGACGCAGGGACAGGTGGGGTGGGTCATTACGGGCTACCTACTCGTCTTCGCGGTCGGTATCCCGCTCTATGGGCGCATCGCCGACCTTTACAGCCTACGGCGCACTTTTGTCGTCGGCCTCGCCTTTCTCGCCGCCGGCTCGCTCGCGTGCGCGCTGGCCCCGAACCTGCCGCTGCTCGTCGGGGGACGTATCCTTCAAGCGGTGGGCGCCGCGGCGATACCGGCCCTGGGTTTCGCCTCGGTGGCGAAGGCGCTGCCACCCGGCGAGCGGGGCACGGCGCTCGGCCTGCTCTCCTCAAGCGTCGGGATAGGAGCAGCCGTCGGCCCGGTGGTCGGCGGCGCCGTGGCCGGCCTGACCGGCTGGCAGGTCCTGTTCTACGCGACCGTTGTCCTCTCGCTCGCCCTCACCCCGCTCGCGCTGCGGGTCCTGCCCGGCGCGCCGGAGAGAGACCCTTCCGGGGAGAGCGGGACGCCGCCCGGTTTTCTCGCCGCGGTCCGGCACTTCGATGTGCCCGGTGGGCTCGCCCTGGCTCTCTCCGCCGGGCTCGCGCTCTTCGGCGTCACGGAGGGGCAAGTCCTGGGCTTCGGCTCCCCCGCCTCGTGGGGAAGCTTCGTGCTCTCGTTCGTGGCGGCGGCGTTCTTCGTGCGGCGCATCGCGGTGGCGGACGATCCGTTCGTCTCCCCGCGGCTCTTCGGGAACCAGGCTTTTTTGGCCACCGCCGGCGTTGGTTTCTTCATGATGTTCTGCAACGTCGCGAGCCTCGTGCTCTCGCCCCTCCTGCTCTCCGACGCCAACGGGCTCGCCTCCGCGGGCATCGGGCTGGTCCTCGCTCCCGGGGCTGTCGCGGTCGCGTTCCTCTCCCCCATAGCCGGCAGGCTCTCGGACCGCTTCGGGCCGCGGCTCCTGGTCCGTACGGGGCTCGCGACGATAGCCCTCTCGACCTTCTTCGTCGCCACGTTCGCCGCCGGCGGCTCGGTGGTGCTGGTAGCCCTGGGTATCTTGGGACAAGGCCTCGGGTTTGCCGCGGCCAATTCGCCCAACGCCAACGCGGCGACGAACGTGCTCTCGCGCGCCGAGAGCGGGGTGGGGCTCGGGATCTACCAGATGCTCTTCTTTCTCGGCGGCGGCTTCGGGACAGCCATCGGGGCGACGTTCCTGGCCTTCAGGGACGAGGCGGGCGCCGGCCCCCTGAACCCGCTACACACCGGTACGGCGGCCCCGTTCTCCGACGCCTACATGCTCCTCACGTTCGCCGCCTTGGTCGCGCTCCTGATCTCGCTCGGCCTGCCGGACGGCAAGAAGACCCTGCGAGAGAAGGGGTAATATAGTGGCAGATTACGGCAGAGAACTGGAGTTCGGAGTCAGCTTCGAGCCCCTCGCCGACCCGCCGGACTTTGCCGTCCGCGTCGCTAAGGTCGCCGATGGAGCCGGGCTCGACCTCGTCGGCATCCAGGACCACCCCTACCAGCGCCGCTTTCTCGACACGTGGACCCTGATCTCGACGCTCGTACCCGTAACCGAGCGCGTGCGCTTCTTCCCGGACGTGGCGAACCTTCCTTTGAGGCCGCCAGCGATGCTGGCGAAGGCCGCGGCGAGCCTGGACGTGCTCTCGGGCGGGAGGGTGGAGATGGGCCTCGGCGCCGGCGCGTTCTGGGACGCGGTCGTGGGCATGGGCGGTCCCCAACGGAGCCCCGGCGAGGCGGTCCGGGCGACCGAGGAGGCGATGCGGGTTATGCGCCTGGTCTGGAGCGAGAATCGCTCGTTGCGCTTAGAGGGAGAGTTTTACTCCCTGAAGGGGATGAGGCCGGGACCGCGACCGGCCCACGACATAGGCATCTGGCTGGGCGCCGCCGGCCCCAGGATGCTGCGGTTGACGGGACGCCTAGCGAACGGCTGGGTGCCCTCCCTGTTCTGGGCACCGCCTGAGCGCCTGCCCGGGTTGCACGAGCAGATAGACGCCGGCGCGGCCGAGGCCGAAAGGGAACCCTCGGAGATCCGACGCGTCTACAACCTCTCCGGGAACATCGGGGCCGAAGGCGACGGCATCCTGCAAGGCCCACCCAAAAAGTGGGTCGAGACGCTGTCCGGCTTCATCCTGGAGCATGGGATGGACACCTTTATCTACTGGCCCTCCGAAGACCACGAGCGGCAAGTTGGGCTGTTCGCCGCCGAGATCGTACCCGGCGTCAGGGAGGCCGTGGTTCGCGCCCGCTCTTAGGGGTTTATTAGTGGTATTGCCAGCGCGAAGGACCCTCTGTTAGGCTGCGCGCCAACTCGTGTACGAGACACGGCATACCGGGAAAGGAGGGTGCCCATGACGAAGGGGATCCTCGATCGATTATCCGAGGGCGTCGACTTAGGCGACGACGATTACCTGCTGGAGCTAGAACGTCGCGGCTACGTGCAGACCGAGTCGTTCGTGCCCGAGGTCTCACTCACACGCCCGGAGGCGTTGGCGGAGCTGCACCGGATGGGTGAAGGGTGAAGACCGCCTACGAGTACATCGTCGTAGGCTGTGGCGGCATCGGCAGCGCGGCCGTCTACTGGCTCGCGCGCGAGGCCGGCTCGGAGGTGCTGGGCCTCGAGCAATTCCACCTCGGCCACGGTAGGGGCGGCTCGGAGGACCATTCCCGCATCATCCGCCTCTCCTACCACGACCCGGCCTACACGGCCCTCACCCCTCACACCTTCGAGGCGTGGTCCGAGGTCGAGGAGGAGTCAGGCATCCGGCTCGTCGTCAAGACCGGCGGCCTGGATCTCGAATCGGTAGAGGACGAGCCTAAGTACATCGACCGGTACGCCGGCGCGATGGCGGCGGCAGGCATCCCGTACGAGGAGCTCTCCGCGGCGGAGGTCATGGAGCGCTTCCCGCAGTTCACCCTCGACGGGAGCGTGCACGGCGTCTACCAGGCCGATGCCGGGCTCGTCGACGCCGGCAAGGGCAACGCTGTCCACGTAGCCCTCGCCCGGGCGCGCGGCGCGACGGTCCTGGACGAGACGCCGGTCAGGGGCGTGCGGACCGCCGGCGACGGCGTAGAGGTCAAGACGGATTCGGGGACCTTCTTCGCCCGCAAGCTCGTCGTTGCTTCGGGGGCTTGGACGAACAAGGTACTCGGGCCTCTGGGCTTCGGGATCCCGCTGACGTGTACCCAGGAGCAGGTGACGTACTTCGGGACGCCGCATCTGCGGGAGTTCGCGCCCCGGCGGTTCCCGGTCTGGATTTGGCACGGCGGCCCCGACTACTCGTTCTACGGCCTCCCCGTCTACGGTGAGGTAGCGTCCAAGGCAGGGCAGGACGCCGGCGGCGATGTCGTCACCGTGGACACCCGCACCTTCGAGCCGAACCTGCGCATCCTGAAGAACCTGCGCGGTTTCCTGGCGCGCTACATACCCCACTCCCTTGGACCGGAGGTCCGCATCAAGACCTGCCTCTACGATATGCCCCCTGACCGCGAGTTCGTGCTCGGCAAGCTCCCGGAGCACCCCCAGGTCTCCGTCTTCTGCGGCGCGGGCCACGCCTTCAAGTTCGCAAGCCTCGTCGGCAAGATCCTGAGCGAGCTGGCGCTGGAAGGCGAGACGCGCTACCCCATCGAAGCCTTCCGCCCGGACCGCCCGGCCCTAACCGACCCCGGCTACGCTCGGACCTTTGCGATGTAGCCCCTCGTGACGGCGGAGAGCGTTTACGTAGACCAGCTGGACCTGAACTCGGTCGTCGCCGTATCCCGGCGGGGAACGCGCATCGCGGTGGGCGAACTGGTCCGCGAGCGCGTTCGCACATCCCGGCGCCACGTCGAGCGCATCGTCGATGACGACCGTGCCGTCTACGGTGTCACCACGGGTTTCGGGGCGCTGGCCACCACCCGGATCCCGCGCGACGAACGCCTGAAACTCCAGCGTTCTCTCCTCCGCAGCCACGCGGCCGGGATGGGACCGTTCGTGGAAGCGGAGGTGGTGCGGGCCATGATGGCGATCCGGGCCAAGACCCTCGCCGCCGGCTACTCAGGCGTCCGCCCCGAGCTGCTAGACGCCCTGGTCTCGGCCCTGAACGCTGGCCTCGTCCCCGCCGTACCGGAGCACGGCTCGATGGGCGCGAGCGGGGACCTCGCTCCCCTCGCCCACGTCGGGCTCTGCCTCACCGGAGAGGGATGGGCGCTGCAAAACGGCGAAGCTGTCCCGGCGCGGGAGGCGCTGGAGAGCGCCGGCCTAAAGCCCGTCGAACCGCAGACCAAAGAGGGGCTCGCCCTAATCAACGGCACAGACGGGATGCTCGCCATGCTCCTCCTGGCGCTGGAAGACCTCAGCGTCCTGCTGAAGACCGCCGACGTAACGGCTGCGATGTCCGTCGAGGCTCTCCTCGGCACCGACCGGGCCTTCCGGGAGGAGCTTCACGCCCTCCGCCCACACCCGGGCCAACTCGCCAGCGCCCGCAACATCTCCCGGATGCTCGAAGAAAGCCCCATCGTCGCCTCCCACCGCGACTCCGTCCACCTCGTCCAGGACCCCTACTCCCTGCGCTGCGCCCCCCAGGTCTACGGCGCCGCCCGCGACACCCTCGATCACGCCGCCACGGTGGCCCGCCGCGAACTCGACTCCGTCACGGACAACCCCGTTGTGCTCCCGGACGGGCGGGTCGAGAGCACGGGCAACTTTCACGGGGAGCCGCTCGCCTTTCTCCTGGACTTTCTCGCCATCGCCGCCTCGGAGGTCGGGGCCATCACGGAGCGAAGGATCGACCGGATGCTCGATTCGAAGCGCTCGGAGGGACTACCGGCCTTCCTGAGCCCCCGCCCCGGCGTCAACTCGGGGTTTATGATCGCCCACTACACAGCCGCCGCCCTCGCCGAAGAGAACCGCCGGCTCGCGAACCCCGCTAGCAGCGGCTCCCTCCCCACCTCTGCCAACCAGGAGGACCACAACTCCATGGGCTGGGGCGCAGCCCGCAAGCTGCGCCGACTCCTTGCAAACGTCTCCCGCATCCTCGCCGTCGAAGCCCTCTGCGCCGCCCAGGCCCTTGACCTCCGCGCCCCCCTCCAACCCGGCCCTGCAACCGCCGCCGTACTCGCCCGCATCCGCCGGGGCGCGCCCCCCATAACCGACGACGCGTTCATTACCCCACACCTCGAGAACATCACGAAGCTCATAAGCACAGGAGCGCTCCCCGAAGCGGCCGAAAGAACCGCCGGCCCCCTCTACTAGCGCACAGAG
>DASQVA010000080.1:0-10550 GCA_035641035.1 Rubrobacter sp.
AGCACGCACAGGTCGATCCCACCGGCCTCTCTAATGGCCGCCTCGTACCGCTCGCACTCGGCCTGCGGGTCAGGGGCGTCGCCCCTCGGGACGTGGACCCGCGCCGGGTCAGCATCGATTAGCGCGTAGAAGTTCTCCCTCATGTACACGTGGTAGCTCGCCGGATGCTGCGGCGGAAGCCCGAGGTACTCGTCCAGGTTGAAGAAGGTAGCTCGGGCGAAAGAGAGATCCCCCGAGCGGTGCAAACCCACCAGCCGCCGGTACATCCCGAGGGGTGTCGTACCGGTCGGGAGCAGTAAGACCGCGGACGGTTTTCCCCTGAGCCTCTCAGCTACGATCGCGGCGGCCGTCTCGCTCAGGGCGTCGTAGTCCGACAATACGCGGACCTTCAAGAGGTCACCTCATCGCCATGCGGCGATAGGTATGCCGCCGGCCCCGGACCGCCAGGGACGCGGCGAGCACGTTGGACGGCTCGGGCATTCCCGAGACTCCGGCATCCCCTAGGTGCAAGACGTCTGCCCCGCACCGCTTGGCGGCCAGTGCCAGCTCGCGCACCGTCTCCTCATCTGAGCCCTCCTGCGAGGTCCCGACGGCGGCGACCACGAGGGCGCCGGCCTCGCGCACGGCGTCCGCCAACCCCGCGACGCGGCCTTCCCGGCTTCCGGGGACGGTACCGGGCGCGGGGATTAGTACGGCGTCGGAGGCCTCGGCGAGACGCGAGATCTCGTCCACCCCGGCCAGCCCCCGTCTACCGCTCCCGTGCATCTTGCCGACGAAGACGGGCGTGCCGGGCAGGACCTCGCGGACTGTTCCACTCGCGGAGATCATAGCCAGGGTATCCACCTCAGCGTCCGGGTTGGCGGTGATGACGACGAAGTCCGCCACCGCGAGACGCTCCAGGTTCTCGCGGTCGGCACGGCGGTGAGCCGGCACCGCCGGCGAGGGCTCGACGTTAACGCCGACGGGCCGCCCGAGGCCGGCCTTGACGCCGGCCAGATCATCTCCGTCGAACTTGTTGAGAAGCACGAGGTCAGCGCCGAAGGCCACCGCGATCGCGGCGTTCGAGACGCCGTCAACCAGCGGCGGGGCGGGCCACAGGATCTCGCAGAGCAGGGTCCTACCTTCAGAGCGGCGGACGGACTCTACGAGGTCCTCGCCGTCCATGCGCGCGAAGTCGGCCGGTCCGCAATCGAGGATGCGCTTCAAGCCTCTACCTCGAAGAGGGGATCTCCCGCGCTCACCTCCCCGCTGCTCGGGCCGCCGACCGGGTGCTCATCGGGGTTCGTGACGACGACGGGGGTGATAGGGTCGTAGCCGGCGTTCGTTATATCATCGAGGTCGAAGCGCACTATGGGTTGGCCTGCCTCTACCCGGTCGCCCTCGGTGGCGATCTTTTCGAAACCAACGCCGCGCATCTCGATGGTGTCGAGCCCGAGGTGCACGATCATCTCGATCCCCTCGTCGGTCTCAATGCCGAAGGCGTGCCCGCCCTCGAAGAGTTTGACGAGCGTCCCCGAGACCGGCGCCACCGCCTCCCCGCTCGCGTCGGGCACTATGGCCCCTCCCTCGCCAGCCATGCCCTCGGCGAAGACCTCGTCGGGGACCTCGCTCAGGGGCACGGCGTTACCCGAGATGGGCGCCAGGACCTGCATCAGCCACCCCCCTTCAAGAGGCGGTTTATGCGCTCGGCGATGCGATCCGACTGGGTGCCCATCACCACCTGGGCTACCTTGCCGCGCTTCACGACGCCGGAGGCGCCGAGCTCTTTGAGGCGGGGTTCGTCGATACGCTCGGGGTCGGCCACGAAGAGTCGCAAGCGCGTGATGCAGCCCTCGACGCTCTCTACGTTCTCGCTGCCGCCGAGGGCCTCGAGCACGTCCTCGGCCAGCGCGTCGTCCCTGTCGCGCTCGGCCGTCGCGGTACCGGCGGGCGTCGCGGCGGGCTCCCCCTCCTGCTCCGCTTCGCGTTCGGCTTCGCGGGCCGCCTCTCGCTCGTCCGCCTCGCCAGGGCGCGGGCCGCGCTGACTCTCAGGTAAGATCCAGTCGGACGCGAGGCCGGTCGAGGACTCGCCGCGTCCCGGCGTTGCCAGGTTGAAACGCTTTATAAAGAAGCTGAAGACGATGTAGTAGATCACCCCGTACGCCAGCCCCAGGACGAGCAGCAGCAGCGGCCTAGTTGTGTTCTCCTTGCTGAAGTTCAGCAGGTAGTCTATGAGCCCCGCCGAGAACCCGAAGCCGAGCTTGATACCGAGGAGCGTGGCGACCGCCAACGCCGTGCCCGTCAGGACGGCGTGGACGAGGTAGAGCACCGGGGCGACGAACAGGAACGCGAACTCGATGGGCTCGGTGATCCCCGTCAAAAACGATGCGAGCGCCGCCGAGAGCAGTATGCCGGAGGCCACCTTCGGGAACTGGGCGTAACGGATCATGGCGAGGCAAGCGGCGGGCAGGCCGAACATCATAATCGGGAAGAACCCTGACAGGAAGTAGCCGGCGTTCGGGTCGCCGGCGAAGTAACGCGAGATCTCACCGTGCACGGGGCCGTCCGGTCCCTCGAAGGTCCCGAGCTGGAACCAGACGTAAGTGTTGATCACGTGATGCAGCCCGACCGGGATCAGGAGTCGATTTATGAACCCGTAGAGCCCGGTTCCGAGGGCGCCCAAACCCACTATGGCCTCACCGATGGCGTTTATCCCGGCCCCTATCGGCGGCCAAATCACGCCGAAGATCACGCCTAAGACCAGCGCGGCGAGCGCGGTGACTATGGGCACGAACCGCTTCCCCCCGAAGAAACCCAGGTAATCGGGCAACCGGATGTCCGAGAACCGCCGGTAGAGGCCCGCCGCCACGAGACCGACGAGTATCCCCGCGAGAACGCCCATCTTGTCCACGGGGTCGAAGGACTCATCGCCCAGTTGGGGCGCCACTGCGTTGAAGACCTCCCCGAACACCAGGTACCCGACGATCCCAGCGAGCCCGGCCGCCCCCGCCCCGCCGGTCAACCCCACCGCGATGCCCAGGGCGAAGAGCAGCGGCAGGTTGTCGAAGACGGCCTGCCCTGCGGCGGCCATCCACGGCAGCCCCAGCAGGTCGTCCTGGCCCAGCCGCAACAAGAGCGCCGCCGCGGGCAGCACCGCAATAGGCAGCATAAGAGAGCGGCCAACGCTCTGCAGGGCTCCCAGGGCGCGATCCATACCTCCCGAGCCTCGCGTCGTTGAGCGATCCGCCGTAGACGCAGACATAAAGATCTCCCTTCCCCGGTTCCCTATCCCCCCTGGTAGGACTCTACTACCGCTCAACGCAGCAAGCAACAGCAAGGCCGCGAAGGGCCCTCAGGTCTCGGAGACGACTTTCTTGGCCCGCGGTATGGCGGGTGCTCCCATGCTGAGCTCCGTCACGCCCAAGGCTATGAACTGTGGGATCAGCTCGGGGTCCCCCGCCGCCTCGCCACACATCCCAGTCGGGATCCCCGCCTCGTGCGCGGCCTCGCAGGTCTGGCGGATCAACTTCAGGACGGCGGGATGGCCCGCGCTCTGAAGGCGGCGCAATCTCTCGTTGCCCCGGTCGGCGGCGAGGGTGTACTGGACCAGGTCGTTCGTGCCGATGGAGAAAAAAGCAGACTCCTTCGCCAGCTCGGCGGCGCAGATCGCCGCTGCGGGGGTCTCTATCATCACCCCCACCTCCACCGGCCCAACCTCGGTACCCTCTCCTTCGAGGCGCGCGCGGCACCCTTCGAGCAGCTCCTTCGCGGCCCGCAACTCCCCCACCTCCACGACCATCGGGAACATGACCTTCAGGTTCCCGTGCACCGCTGCGCGCAGAATCGCGCGCAGCTGCGGCTCAAATAGCCCCGGCGTGTCCAGGCTCATCCGAATGCCCCGCCACCCGAGGAACGGGTTCTCTTCCGGCGGCTGGTCGACACCGGGCAGATCCTTGTCCCCCCCGACGTCCAGCGTGCGAACGATGACCGGCTTCTCGCCGAAGGCCCTGGCGACCGCGCCGTACGCCTCGTACTGTTCTTCCTCGGACGGCAGCTCCTCCCGCTCCATGAACAGGAACTCCGTCCGGAACAGCCCAACGCCCTCCGCCCCCCACTGGAGCGCGTCCTCTGCCTCGGACGCCGAGCCAAGGTTCGCCGCCACCTCGATGCGTCGCCCGTCACGCGTGCGCGCCTCGACGTAGCGGTACTCGTCCAGGGTGGCACGCGCCTCGGCGAGGGTCCCTGACATCCTCCCAAACTCGGCCACGGTCGCCTCATCGGGGTCAGTGACGGCGTAGCCCTCCGTGCCGTTTACCGCGACCGTCGTCGCGTTCAGGGCTCCTTCCAGCGCGGGACCCACGCCCACTACGGCGGGTATGCCCATCGAGCGAGCCATGATCGAGACGTGCGAGGTCCTCGAGCCCTCAGCGGTGACGAAGCCAAGCGCCATCCCCTTCGGGATGCGGGCCGTGTCCGAGGGCGCCAGGCTGCGCGCCACCACGACCGAGGGCGTCTCCAGGACTTCGAGGGCCGCGGGACCCCGGCCCGTGAGCTCAGCCGCGACCTGGCCCGCCACGTCGCGAACATCGTCGGCGCGGGCGGCCAGGTACTCTTCCTCCACCGCGGCGAGCTCCGCGGCGTACTCCTCGCCGACGGCCAGTACGGCGGCCTCCGGGCTCTGCAGGTTCCGCACGCGCTCCTCAACCCCCGAGGCCAGCTCCGGGTCCTCGGCCAGCTCGACGTGGGCGTCGAAGATGCCGGCCTCGGTCTCGCTCCCCACCGCCCGCAGACGCTCACCCGTCTGCGCGAGTTTGCCGACCACGGCCTCAACCGCCCGCCCGAACCGCGCCAGCTCGGCCTCGACCTCGTCTTCGGCTATCCGCTCCCGCTCCGGCTCCGGCTCGGACCCGGTGTGCACGAACGCCGGCCCAACGATTACCCCTTCTGACGCTCCTACACCGGTGAGCTTCACGGTCTCTCGCGGCTAGTGCTCGTCGGGGGAGATGAGCTCCACCAAGGCGTCGACAGCCTCCTGCGCGTCGTCGCCCTCGGCCCTGATGGTGAGGGTGTCTCCTTTCCTCGCGCCGAGGGTCATGATCTTGAGCGAACTCTTCGCATTGGCCTGGCGCTCTCCCTTCAATACGAGTATCTCCGATGAGAACCGTTTCGCCGTTTTGACGAACTGCGCCGCCGGCCGGGCGTGAAGCCCCTCCTGGGGTCCTACCGTTGCCTGACTCTCCACCATAAAATGCTCCTATCACACACCGCCCACGAGGCCCGGGATCCGGACAACATCATACCCTAACTTCGCCCCGCCACTGAGGAGAGAGGCAGGTCGCGGCGGACGCGTCCTCGCCCGCGTTGACGATCCCGCGTGGCTTCGGCGGATCACGGACGAGGCTCTTCTACGTGCGTAGCGGTGGGGCGTCCTGCACGTAGGTGCGCTGTTTGGCTCGGTGCCGATCTCGTGGTGGCCGTCGTGCTGCTCGACTATGGCCTTGATCATGGTCAGCCCGATGCGGGAACGATCGTTTTGACTGGCCTCGTCGAAGAGCGCGTCATCGGTAATTGCTCGGCGCCGGATCCCTCGTCGGCAACCTCGATGACAAGTGCGTGCCGCCCTTAGAGATCCGGGCGCACAGCCCCAGCTTGCCGCCGCGCTCGGGCCGCGCGTTGAGGGCGTTGCACAGCCAACCCTGGGAGGACCTCGCGCAGCTTGAGCCGGTCCACGACCGCGTGGTCCACCTCGGGGGCGATGTCCAGTTCGAGGCTCACGGCCCGCTCGGCGAACTCGTCCTGCAAGCGCATAAAGACCCGGTAGAGCAGCCGTCGCAGCGTGATCCGGGAGGGCTTGCTCTGCTGATCTGATTCGCCCTCACCGCCGTCCGGCGCAGCGGCCAAGTCCAACGCGAGGTTCGCGATCCGCTCCCGCCCGGAGAGGGACTCTACCACGCGGTTAAAAGCCCGGCTTATGGCGCAGCCCGTAGCCGATCGATACCGTGTGCGATCTCCAAGAAACCCGTGACCTCGCGACGGACACCGGGCGCTTGTGCGATTACAGTATGAGGGTGAGTAACCCTACAGAAACGGCCGGGATCATGGAGCAGGAGGTCCTGCTTACCCGTCCGGTGATCCTGCTGACCCTCGTAGCCTTCGCCGCCCTCTCCGGCTTTCAGTTGCTGCTCTCTGTCGTACCGCTCTACGCTGACGAGGCAGGGGGCGGCAGTTCCGGCGCCGGCCTCGCTACGGCGGCCTTCATGCTTTCAACGGTGCTTACCCAGATCCAGATGCCCCGCATCCTAGGTCGCTACGGCTACCCCCGGGCCCTCGCTGGCGGACTGCTGTTCCTCGGGGTCCCAGCGTTCTTCTACGCGTACGCACAGACTGTCGCACCGATATTGGTCGTAACGCTGGTGCGGGGTGTGGGGTTCGGTATCATCACAGTCGTTTTCGCCGCCCTCATAGTGGAGCTTGCGCCGCCTGATCGTCGGGGAGAGGCCCTCGGTCTACTTGGTGTCGCCATTACCCTGCCCACCATCTTCTGCAACCCGCTAGGGCTCTGGACGGTGGACAGGCTCGGCTACGAAGTCGTCTTCATGCTCGGGGGCGCCGTCCCCTTGCTGGGGCTCGGTGTGATCCTCGGCATCCGATCCGCCGCGCCGTCGGGGAAGGCAAAGGAGGCAACGGGGGCCGGTTTCTTCGCGGGACTCCGGCGGGCTTCCCTGCGGCACATCTTTCTATTGTTCGCAACCGCGACGATGGCCGGGGGCGTGGTCGTAACGTTCCTACCGCTGGCGGCGCCGGGCGCCGGGGCGTTCTCCGCCGCGAGCGCGCTACTCCTAATCGGGGTCACATCCACGGCCAGCCGCTGGTGGGCCGGGCGGTTCGGCGACCGCAGAGACCCGCGCCTCCTGCTCGCCCCCGGGCTCCTCGTCTGCGCCCTCGGGATGGCCGGCCTCCCGCTGGGGGGCGTGGTCCTCGTGGTCGGGGCCGTGCTGTTTGGCATCGGGTTCGGGCTGCTCCAGAACGCCACGCTCATCCTGATGATGGAGCGCGTCTCTAAATCCGAGTACGGGCTCGGGAGTACGCTCTGGAACGCGGCCTTCGACGCCGGCACAGGGCTCGGGGCATTCGTGTTCGGGTTCGTGATCTCGGCGGTAGGGTTCTCATGGTCCTTCTCTATCTGCTCAGGGCTCCTGGCATTGGCACTCATCCTCGTGCTCCTGCACCGCTTCCGAGCACAAGACTGATACCGTCCCTGCGTTCCCAGCGCTCCACCCTGCCCCACCGTGGCCGTTGCACGGGCTTAAACGGAGGTCCGCGGAGACCCTTCATAGCCCGACACTCCCTCCGCCCCTCGCGCTATCCTCTCTCGACGCGATCCAAGTCTCTCCTTCTCACCGACGGGTCGGGCGCGGGCAGGCCGACACCGGGCGGGAGCTCGAGTCGCAGATCCGCTTCGTGGTCGACGCGAAGTTCGCCGCGAGCAAGTCGGCAGTCGAGGACGTGACCACCCGCGTGCCTATCATCTGTGATGAAGTGGAAGTGGTAGCCTGCGACGTTTATCCCCTGGGCATAGTAGGGAAAGCGGAAGCCCACGAGACTACCCGGGACCTCGCGAAGTTCGAAGGTGGGCTGGCTCTCGACGACCTCCACTAGGGGCGGGTAGGGTTTGCGCTGGCGCGGCACGCTACGTGTCTTGACCCGGTCGAAATGACCATCCACCCTGATGGCGCAGCACCCGGGCTCGCGGCCGAGTACCCGGTCCAGGTACCCGCAAAGTGCTCCAAAATCCATAGGCGTGGTGAGCGTCCGGGATGCGTCCGGCTCGAAGACGGTCACGACGGCGAACGGCGTCCTCGCCCGCCCGTCGACCGGATAAGCCCGCCCATCGGCCTTTATCTGGTAGAAGCGTCCGTCGAGGGCGATCATCTCTCCGTCCAGCGCGTTTAACGTGCCCAGGCCGAAATCTCCTCGATCCCCGAGCTCGTCGAAGCTGACGTCGCCGTCGTAGTTGCCGTCTAGCAAGACGTCGATGGTCGAGGTCTGGAAGAGCGTATGGTGGGCTCGCTCCTCGTGGTCCTCGAGATCCCGCTTCTTGATGTATTCGACGAGCAGCGCGCCTACGAACGCGGTATCGATGGGCATCGGGTTCCTCTCGATTCGGCTGGTGAGCAGGATACGCGACCTTATCCTGAAACTTGACACGCCGCAACAGAGCCCACGCTTTCCCTCCCACTAAAACCTCCCCAGGTCGATGGCTAGCCGACCTCGGAGAGGAAGAGGATGCGTTTCTTCAGCCTCCTATTGGATGCGGTGATCTCGCCGTCCTATGCAAAGGGTCGAGCCTCACCCTGCCTAAAGCGGTTTGCACCGAGGATGGTAGTGTGATGCATCGTCCCACCATGAAAGTATATTCGTTGGACTCAGAGAATATGCAAGAGCTCGCGGTAGCCCGAGAGCCGCTCCGCTACCTGCAGGACGTGGTCGCGGACGTCGCGCAGGGACCTCTGCCCCTCGTCGTCGACCCGTACGGCCTCTCCCGAACAGGTCGCCGAGCACCCCGTCCAGCTCCGCGGCCCGCTTGCCGTCCCCGAGGATGGCGTTGTCACGACCGCATTATACGATCGAACTGACGGCCCTTATCCGAAGCCGCTCCCGAAGTGATCGGACCAGGGTACGGTCGTTTTTCGCCGCGACCTTACGTAGGATGGGGACATGAGTCGTCTACCTGCGCAACGTTCCCGGCGTCTGGGACCGGCGCTGTCCCCACACGGCTGGGCCGGCCTGTTCCTGATCTCCGTCGCCTGGCCCTTGAACTGGGCGTTGCCCGGGATGCGCACCCACCTCCTGTTCTTCCCGCTGTGGCTCGGATACGCGCTCGCGGTGGACGCCCTGGTGCTGCGCTGGCGCGGCACCTCCCTCCTGACACGCTCGCCTAGGGACTTTGCGCTGCTGTTCGCGTATTCGGCGCCGGCGTGGTGGCTGTTCGAGGCGTTGAACTGGCGCACCCAGAACTGGGAGTACCTTGGGGCTGAGCGCTTCGGCGGGCTCACCTACTTCTTGCTTACCACCCTCTCTTTCTCCACAGTAATGCCGGCCGTCTTCGAGACGGCCGAGCTCGTGCGCTCCGCTGGGTGGATGCGCCGTCTCTCAAACGGACCGCGCCTCAAGCCCACGCGGCCCCTCCTGCTCGCGATGCTCGGGGTAGGCTTCGCGATGGCCGCACTCTCGATGAGTCTGCCAGGGTACTTCTACCCGTTTCTCTGGGGATCGGCCTTCTTCCTGGCAGAGCCGGTGAACGCGTGGCTCGGGCGTCCCTCGCTCCTGGGGTACCTGGGACGCGGAGACTGGCGGCCCGTCGTGGCGCTAGCGCTCGGGGCACTCGTCTGCGGTTTTTTCTGGGAGCTCTGGAACTTTTACTCCTACCCGAAGTGGACCTACCATACCCCAGGGGTCGAGTTCCTCCACGTTTTCGAGATGCCACTCCTGGGCTTCCTCGGCTACCCGCCCTTCGGGTTGGAGCTCTACGCGCTGGCACACTTGATCGCGCCGCGACCGCCGCGCCTGCGCCTGTGACGTCGGCGCCCGCGTCGGCGCCCGCCGGAGGCACGGACGGGTGTTCGTCGGCCCCGATGAGGGTACGAAGTGCGGGACGGACTACGCGCAGAGGAGGACAGGATGAGCGAAGAGCGACCGCAGCACACCCAGGAACCCGCCGAGGGCGGCGAGGAAGACGTGCAGGTGCAGGGTGCGGATCGGGCGAGCTCGGGCGAGGGGTCGACCGAGAAGGCGGAGGATCGGCCTTCCGCACGTACGCAGGAGCCCGCGGAGGGCGGCGAGGAAGACGTGGAGGCACCGGGCGCCGACCAGGCGGGAGGAGAGCGTTCGTGACCGCGAGTGCCCCGCTTCTCCCGGCCGGCAACGCGTGATAGACCGGGCCGGCGCGGGACGCCAACTCCTCCGCACGGTCGCCACGCTCACGGCGGTGGGGGGCTTACTCGCCGACTGGAACCAGACACACCTGTTCAACCCCGACTGGCCGCCGCACGCTAGGTTCCACGACGCCCAGACCATGCTACTCGGCTCGCTCCTGGGCGCGGGCGGGCTCTATTCTTTGCGCGGGAGCGGCGAGCGTCCCGGGCGAAACCTCGCGTTGGGTGTCCTGCTGCCCTCCCTATTCTGGATCTCCCAGGTCGGCAGCTTCCTCTTTCCCGGGGCGGAGGGCCTGGGGAGGCCGAGTTTCCGGAGAAAGTGCCGAGGATAGGAGGCGTGTGGCTGAACGAGCGGGCCGCCAGCGTGTTGATGTTGGCTCTGCTCGCGCTCGGCTACTCCATCGAACGTGGACGCCAATCTTAGTAGGATCGGTCGCCTCTCGTCCTAGCGGGCCGCCACGCACCGGTAAAGCGAGACGGAGAGCGGTACGAAGACCAAGAGTATTCCTGCGCACCAGGTGAAGGCCTGCCAGACGTGTGGGACTACGGGCTGGTCGAGGAGGAGGCCGCGCACCGCGTCGACGACCTGCGTTATCGGCTGGCGGTCGGCGAACGCTTGGAGCCACCCTGGCACGC
>DASQVA010000081.1:0-9135 GCA_035641035.1 Rubrobacter sp.
CATCCTCGCCTATCTGGGTCTCCGTGGCCTCTCCACTGACCGGTACCCGCTCCACGCTCACTTCCTCGTGTTTGGTGGGCACCTCTATCTGCTCGCGGTCGACTCTCACGCGCTTACGCACCCTCATGGCGCCGGCCTCGCGCTCTCTGGTACCGGCGGCCAGCTCCTCCTCGCTCCTTTGCACCCTAAGCTCATCACGGTCATCGAGGTCCGAGCCGGAGGTTTGGGAGACTCCCTCATCGTCCTCGGCGTGGCCCACGAACTCGCCGCTCTCGGTGTCACCCTCACGCATCCCGGGGCCGACCTTGCCAGAGTCCCCAGAGGAGGAGGAGTACTCGGCGTAGGTGCCGCGATCCTCGGTGGAGGTGCCGCTGCTTTGCTGCTGCAGCCCGTAGTAGGAGTAAACCTCGTTCTCAAACTCAGGGGTGATCTCACTGTCGTCGTCAAAGGCCGGACCGTTCTTGGCCGTATCCTTGTCGGTTGCCACCACTATCGCCTGGCGTGAGTCCTCCACGCTGGCCAACTCAAACGGGATCAGGGTCGAGCTGGTGCCCAAAAAGCCCATCTTCACCCCGATGTACTCAGGCTGGTCGTTCTCGTTGACGAACAGGTCGTCGACCTTACCGATCTTCTGGTCTGCTTGGTCGTAGACGGTGTAGCCGGCGTACTGATCTTCTATGGCTGTAAACCTGTCGCTGCGATGCTCTTGATCCATGCTCTTCCTCCTCGGGACGCGCCCTTCGGTAGGTCCGGGGGCCACGTCGCCTAGATTCCAGGGACATGCGGCTTTATACATCACTCTTCGTAAAAGTAAAGTAAAGTGCCGGATACGAATGAAAAATGCGACATTATGGTGCGCTAAGACACACCCTCTCGGTACATCGCCTTGGTCCGGTGATCGAGGGGGAGGGCCAGTATGGCCATCGAAAGGGGAGCATGAGCGAGATTTCCGACAAAGAGTTGCTGACGGTCCGTGATGTGGCCAGCTATATGGGGGTCGGGCAAGTTACGGTGCACCGCTGGTGCCGCGAGGGGAGGGTGCCCTGTTCGAAGGTGGGCAAGTCCTGGCGCATCCGGCGGGAGACTTTGGAGGGCTTCTTGAGAAGGGGGGAGCGTCCCGTCACGCTAGAGGGTCAGTTGCGGTCTTTTCTCGCCGTACCGGACAGCGTGATCGCGGTCGCCCGCAACGTTGAGCTTTTGCACCGGCTCGACGCCGCCTTCTTCCGGGTGGGTGAGGCGCGCGGGGGCGTATTGGTCAAGTACCACGCCGGGGAGCCGCGGGCCTCGGAGGACGACCTCCGCGCGGAGCTGGAGCGCCACGGTTTGGAGGTGACAAGCCTGGAGCGTGAAGGACGTTTCCGCTTCGCCTACGAGCCTGGGGAAGGGGATCGAGCCCACACGCTGCGCCGCCTCCTCGGAGAGAAGGCCGCGGGCGGACGCTCGCTGTGGGCCAGCTTCAACTGGATGGAGCAAGTCGATCTTGAAGAGGCCCAGCGCCAACAGGAGGCGCTGGGCAAGCTCGTCTGGGATGGCCAGCTGGTGGTCAACACGGCGGTCCTCGAAGACACGGTGGAGACGTGGACCCTGAAAGCGCAGCGCAGGGCGCAGGAGACGCACTCGGGCGCTATCTGGCTCACCGAGAGGTACCTGGCCCTCAGCCGGGTGACGCCGCTCCCGATGGACTGAGACGCGGGGCTTACCCTGGAACCAGGTGAACGCGAGGAGAGGAGCGAGGTCTGATAATCGAGGAAGGAAAGAACGCGGCGCCAGGGTGTGGTCCGGGTCGGGAGTGGTGGCTGATCGCGAGGTACGGGGAAGGTCGACTCGAAGTACTCACCCTCGGTGTTCTGCGAACCTTGCTCCGGCGCGATAACCATCGCCCTCGCCCCGCTCTGCCGAGGATGGTGGAGGTCAGAACGGTCGGGGTCGTGAGCGTAAGCCGGGAGCGTTTCGTGCGGCGCATCGTGGCCGCCGAAGTCCGCCGAAAGCGATCGGGTATCGGCCTTCAGAAAGACCAAAAAGTCGAACGCCGAAAGCCGACTAGCTAACAGCTTTGCAAACAGGCTGAAACCCTTTGCAACCTGCCTTATACCCCCGAAGGTCCCTAGGCGTCGACGGTGAAGCGGGGCTTGACCATCTCCCCTTCGGCCCTGCGTTGCAGCTCCTCGAGCGCGCCGGAGACCGGTCCTAACTCGTAGGCGTCTTCGTGAAAGAGGACCGCGTTGTTTTCCGAGTCGTAGCCGCGGAGGCGATCTTCGGGCGCGGTCTCAGCGAGCACATCCAGCGGCTCGGTGTAGGAGTCGAAGAACCTGTGCTGTTCGGAGGTTACCTGCCAGGTCTCCAGTCGCTTGTCGAAGTGCTCGAAGTGCTCGGCGAAAGTCCTCGCCGCGAGGGGGGAATCCTCGTCTACACCGAGGCTCTCCCTTAGCTCGAGTCCTCGTTTGGGAAAAAGAGGGTCGGGAGGCCAGAGGAGTCGCGAGATCCTGCCGATGGCGACCATCAGGTTCTGGACAGAGTACCAGAAGAGCTTGCCGTCGCCGTTGGCGGAGGCCTCTTCTATGTCTTGCAGCGCGATCATCGCGAACTGGCACTGGCGTTCGACCTCCGTCTGGAGGTGCCTTAGCAAAGCCTTCTCCATCGTCCCTCTCAACCTCCTCGGGTCTCTAATCGTGTGTCAGCGTAACTTTCAGTGTAACTAACGACGTCTGGACCAACGAGGCGGATATCGTGCAGCCGGGATCCCACTCCGATCAGTACGAGACCTTCCTCTCCGAGGAGTGCCCGCTCGGCGATGGTGTAAGAGGCTCACTCATCCGGCGAGAGGGATCCTTCGGCCGCCTTCCTCAGGGTATCCATGTCCCTAACGTGGATATAGCGGCGCCTTACCTCCACGGCTCTGGCCTCCCGGAGCCTGGCGAACGCGCGGGTCACGGCCTCGCGGTTCGCCCCAATCATGGTCCCGAGTTGCTGGTGGGTGTAGCGGGTCGGTATCCTGTAGCCCGCACTGCCCCTTAAGCCCTGGCTCTCCATGAGCTCGAAGATCAGGCCCGCCAGGCGAGCGGGGACCTCCTTGAGGGTAAGGCTCTCCATACGGGTCTCGTAAGCACCCAGGCGCTCGCTGAGGAGGTGCACCAGCTGCAATCCCACCCGGGGCTTATCGAGGACGAGGCGCTCGACGTCGGTGCGGCACATCGCGGAGATCTCCGACTCCTCCATGGCTTGGGCGTAGGATCCGCGAAGCCGCTGACCCGTGAGCGTCATCTCCCCGAAAACCGTCCCGGCCTCCAACAGGGCGAGCGTGAACTCGCGTCCCTCCGGGACGGCCCTGTAGAGCCGCACCCGGCCGCTCTGTAGCACGAAGAGCGTCTCGCACAGGTCCATAGGGGTGTAGAAGGTCTCACCCGCCGGTATGCGGGTGTTGAGGTGCTGCCAGTTGATCCGCTCTATCTCTTCCTGGGAGAGCGGCTCAAAGATGTCCACCATACGCAGGAGCCTTACGTGCTCCTCCCCGAGCCTCCCCTCCTCGCGCATAAGGTCGGCCACAGCCCCATCCAGAGTCGGGTTCGTCCAACGCTTGCCTCAAGCACTCTACACCATCGCACTCTACACCATCGTCCACCCCCCGCGCGATTGCCGTCTCGAAGACGGTAGCGAGGCAAGCGCGCCAAAGGGGCGTTCGTGGCCGACCCGGGGCTTTAGGGCCGGTACCGTTTCGGCGTCTCGGGTGCGGGTGCAGCCCCTAGAGAGGCCCGTCCTGGCCGGCCCGGAGGTGTTTCTCGCGGTCTCCGCCAGGGTTTGCAGGGCCGTCCCCCGATCCATGCCGGTGCTGCCCCGAGGATGTCGACGACCGTCGAGTGGACCTGGTCGACGAGTGCGTTGGCGGACAGACTCCTCGCCAGGTCCTCGCGCCGTAAGCAGCACGCTGGCCTCTCTGGCGGCTTCGAAGGCCAGCCGGTGCGTATCGGCGGGATCTCCGGACGTCTCCAGGTAGGCGGCAAGGGTCTCCGTCATCCGGGCCAAGCCGCGGATCGCCGTGGGTAGGGGTCCGGGACGGGGTCTCCGGGTTGCACCACAGAGAGCGCGGCGCGGGTCAGAGCCCGCACGTCACGGACGATCAGGTCTATCTGGTCCGACGCTGCGGCGTATACCTCGAGGTGCCCGAGGCTCCGCCGCCGGGGCGGCGAGAGGCGTGCAGTCTCGCGCCCGGCCACGAGGGCCTCCTTCAGCCCGCTTACCCGCGCGTCGATCTCCCTGGCTTTTAGGTAAGCGTTCTGGGCTCGCTCGGCGTCGCCGCTCTCGAGAGCGTACGCCAACTCTTCGAGCACGCCGGCCGACTCGCCGCAGACTGGGTCCGCGGCCCCTGTGACCATGCGCTCGGGGCTCACCGGGAGCAGCGCGTTGATGAGCAGCGCGTGCCGCCGCCGATCAGCGCCTCCAGGAAGCGCTCAATCGGGATGTCCGCCTCGGCGGAGCGGAAGATGATCAGCATGATCATCGCCGAGATGGCGGCCTCCTTCACGAGGAGGTCTTCCCCACCCAAGAACACGGCCAGCGCCATCGCCAGCACCACCACAGCTCCAGCCTGCACCACCCCGATACCGACGACAGACCCGAGCAGGTCGGCGATAGTGACCCCGAAGGCCACCCCGAGTGTCAGCTCGACCGCGCGCCGGCCCCGCTCGCCCGCGGCCAATCCCAGCGAGATAACCGCCGCTATCGGGGCGAACGTGGGCCTGTTCAACCCGAAGATGAGGACGGCCAGAAACCATGCCACGCAGGCAGCCACCCGCCCCATAAGCGAAGGGCGCCTGAGCGCAGGCGGAACCGGACCGAGAGGCCCACCCTCTCCCACCAAGACGAACCCTCGTACGGCTCCATCCCCGCCGTCCCTGGCCGCTGCGATCGCCGCGTACGGATTGTGTACGGAGACTAGCAAGGGCCGGATCTGGGCACCACACCGCCGGAGAACGACTCGTCCGGTTCGTCGAGCGCTTTCGTGAGCGCCCGGTGGAGTCTACGCCGGTCCCAGCACGCCCATGTGCGCCCTGACGCCCGCCCCCAGCTCGATCATGAACCCCGGGTAGGGGCCGAGCCGAACGTCTTCGCGCCGCGTCAGCTCCCAGAGATCCGTGAGGCCGCCTTGCAAACTCTCCCACGTCGCCCGGTTGACCCGGTCCGTGAACTCCAAGGAGCGGTCGAGAAAGTCCAGGGCCTCCCGCCCCCGCATGACCGGGTAATGGGCGGTTAGGAGATAACCGGGGCGCATGGAGCGCAGTTTGCGGATCGTGCGCCGGTAGGAGGCCGCGTCGAAGTAGCGGGGCGGCTGCAAGAGGTTGCCCTCGCGGTCGTAGATACCCGCCACCAGCGCGGCGTCCACGACGATGGCCGCGTCGTTGTTCTGGTCCCAGGTGCCGAGGTGCCCGGGCGTGTGGCTGGGGAGGTGCAGGGGTTCGATCCTTCGGTCCGGCCCGAGCCTGAGCGTCTCGCCACCTCGCAGCCCCGCGTCAACCGGAGCTTCGCCGCCGAGCTCGGTGCGGGCCCAGGCCTTCGCCTCGTCGTCCAGACCGAAGCCGTAGGGCTCGCACTAGCCGTAGATTCCCGCCATTATCCGCTCGTTGCTCTCGACCCAGGCCCGGTCCGCCTCCCCGCAACTGAACCGCAACGAAGGGTTTATCTCCCTGAGCGCGCGGTTGCCGCCACAGTGGTCCACGTCGGCGTGGCTGATGATCACCTCATCCACGTCGTCCACGGAGAGACCCACCCCCTCCAGGTAGGGGACGATGACCGCCTCGGGCGTCCCGGCGAGCCCGGTGTCGACCAGAACCGCCCTCTCCTCCCCGATGAGCAGGTACTGGCACATGAACCGCTCCCCGAGGTCGGACTCGATGCGGTGTATCCCCGGCAGTATCTCCATCTCCACCCTCCTCGGAAGACGCTGGCGGCACCGCACTACCACCGTCGACGTCCCGCGCAACGGAGCCGCGATCGTGGTAGTTTGTGTGCGTCAGGAGAGGAGGCCTAACCACCATGTACCTGTCCCGCCACCGAGCCGTTACGGGCCCCCGCTGGGCCCTGGACGGACACTACCTCCCGGAAGGGTTCACCCTGAACCGAATCCTAGAGATTCCGGCTTCGGACGTCCGCGGTGCGCTCGAATACCCAACACCTACAGAGGCCGCCGAAGACCCGCTACTACCGCCGGTCGAACCCACGCACGAGGTCTGGGCCAGTGGGGTGACCTACCTGAGGAGCAGGGAGGCGCGCGAGCTAGAGTCGGCGGACGCGAACGCCTACGAGCGGGTATACGAAGCCGAGCGACCGGAGCTGTTCTTCAAGGCCCCGGGGTGGCGGGTCGTCGGGCACAGGGACAGCGTGCGCGTCCGCGGGGACAGCCGATGGAACGTGCCGGAGCCCGAGCTCGTGCTCGTCCTGAATAGCAGGATGGAGACCGTTGGCTACACCGCCGGAAACGATGTTTCCTCGCGCGACATCGAGGGCGAGAACCCGCTCTACCTCCCGCAGGCCAAGGTCTACGACGGCGCATGCTCCCTAGGACCGGGCATCATGCTTGCCGAGGCGGGGTCGGTGCGGGAGCTTCAGATCCGGCTGCGCATCCGGCGCGGTGACCCCGGCGGCGAACCCGTCTTCGAGGATGAGATTTACACCTCTCAGATGAAGCGCTCCCCCGAAGAGCTTGCCGACTACCTCGGCAGGGAGTTGAATTTCCCGACGGGCGCGTTCCTGATGACTGGCACGGGCATAGTGCCGGGCGAGGACTTTACACTGAAGTCGGGGGACTGGGTCGAGATCTCGGTCGGAGACCTCGTCCTGGAGAACGAGGTCGCGCGTTAGGACCGACAGGATCAGGGTAGGAAGAGAACAGGCGTTTCTTCGAGGAGGAAAACCATGATCGAATCGCAGATAGAGTCCCTGAACTTCATCGGCGGCGAGTGGGTACCCGCCGACTCCGGGGAGACCTCGGAGCTCGTGAACCCCTCGAACCCCTCTGAGGTCCTGGGCACGACCCCGAAGTCCGGCGTCGAGGAGACGGGCAGGGCTATCGAGGCCGCCGCCGTGGCGCTGCCGGGGTGGAAGGCTACGCTCCCTGCGGCTCGAGGCGCCATCTTGATGGAGGCCGCAAACATTCTCGAGTCCCGCGAGGACGAGCTGGCGCGGCTGATGGCGTTGGAGGCCGGCAAGCCGATGAAGGAAGCTCGCCAAGAAGTAGGGCGGGCGGCGAGCATCTTTCGCTACTATGGCTCCGAGGGCTGGCGCATGAACGGCATCGCGCCGCCTTCCGCCCGGCCCGGCGTCACCATTAGTTCCGCTAGGGAGCCCCTCGGGGTCGTCGCCCTCATCACGCCGTGGAATTTCCCGCTGGCGATACCGTCGTGGAAGCTGGCCCCGGCCCTGATCTGCGGCAACACCATCGTCGTGAAGCCCGCGGCCAACGCCGCCTTGAACGCCGCCGCCCTGGTGCGCATCCTCGCCGAGGCGGGCCTGCCCGACGGGGTCCTGAACATGGTCATGGGCCCAGGCGGCTCCGTCGGCGACGCTCTCGTGACCGACCCGCGCGTGAAGGGGCTCTCCTTCACCGGCTCGACCGCAGTAGGCTTGGGCATCCAGGGGCGGGCCGTCGGCAAGAAGGTCCAGCTCGAGATGGGTGGCAAGAACCCCTTCCTGGTGATGGAGGATGCCGACCTCTCCGACGCGGCGGCCAAGGTCTCCTTCGGGGCCTTCGGCTTCTCGGGCGAGAAGTGCACAGCCTCCAGCCGCGCCATCGTCGTCGAGAAGGTCTACGACCAGTTCCTCGACGAGCTCAAGTCCGCAACCGAGGCGATGAAGGTCGGCGACCCGCTCGACGAGGACACAGACATTGGCCCCGTCGTAAACAGGAGCCAGTACTACAGCATCCTGGAAGCGCTCGAGACAGCGCATGGCCAGGGACGCGTGGTCCTCGAAGGCGGCGCGACCGGTTCCGAGGACGAGGGCTACTTTATCGCCCCGGCCATCGTCGCCGACGTGGACAACAAGTGTGAGACGGCGCAGGAGGAGATCTTCGGCCCCGTCCTCGCCGTCATCCGCGCCCGCGACTTTGACGACGCGGTCGAGCTTGCCAACGACACCCGCTTCGGCCTAACCGCGAGCATCGCCACCAAGTCCCTGCGCTACGCCCACGAGTTCGCCGCCCGCTCACACACCGGCCTCGTGAACGTCAACCTCCCGACGGCGGGCCTGGAGTTCCAGGTGCCTTTCGGCGGCAACAAAGAGTCGGGCGTCGGCGGGCGGGAGCAGGGCCCGGCGGCCTTGGACTTCTACTCCGCCTGGAAGACCGTCTCCATCCTGCCACTCTAGGGGAGGCGAGGTGCGGGCCACTGGCTTCACCCACGTCAGCATCAGCGCTACCGACCTGGAGGAATCGGCCCGCTTCTACAAGGAGTTCTTCGGGATGGAGGAGATAACCTCGCCGGACTTCTCCTCACCCGTGCGTTGGCTGCGGGTGGGTGGTCTGCAACTGCACCTCTTCCTGAGCGAGGACCAGGCGCCGGAGCGCCACCACTTCGCGCTCGACGTGGACGACTTCGAGGCGGTCTACATGAAGGCTGAGGAGCTGGGCGTCAGGGATGGCGATCGCTATTCGACCGTCAGGGAGCTGCCCGACGGGGCCGTCCAGATGTATTTGCGCGATCCTTCGGGCAACCTGATCGAGATCAACTGGCCCGACGTGTCCACGCTCGACCGGGGGGTAATCTCGGAGATCCAAAAGATCGGCGGCGACCCCGACGCGGCCCTGTACCTGGAGCCGCCTGACAGGTAGCCGGATCCCCTTGGCGCGTTTGCGCACGGTTTGGTAGAGCGTTACGCTACGAGTGGGCGAAGGAGAGGAGAGATCATGACGCAGGAGCGTACGGAGCGGGTAATCGCCGACCTCGGGTTGCCTGACCAGGCGATCCAGAGCGACGAGTTGCCGTGGGTGCCGCAGGGGGAGCGGGTCTGGTTCAAGCCCTTACGGTTCGACCTCGCAACGGGGCGTTGGATCAACCTGCTAAGAGTCGAGGGCTCCGGCAAGGTCAACCGTCACCGCCACACCGGCGGCCAGGTCATGGGCTTCTGCACGAAGGGTTCCTGGCACTA
>DASQVA010000082.1:0-16118 GCA_035641035.1 Rubrobacter sp.
CCTGGAGGTCTCCCAGGTGGACTCGACGATGCCATCCTTCTCCATCTGCCTGAGCGTCCGGTACAGAGTCCCCGGGTTCATCGCCTCAAACCCGAAGGCCGAAGCCCGCTCCATGAGCTCGTACCCGTAAGAGTTCCACTCTCGCAACGACAGCAGGATGACCGGCACCAACCAATTCTTGGGTCGGTACCCGATCCCGACGGTGTTGATTGGGATGGTGTTGGAAGGCGCGACGTTCCCGCGCTTCGGCCTCTCGTTGGACATGGTGCTATCTCGCTCTCTTCGCGGAAGCACACCGGACTACAACTCCGTCGCCAGAAAGCGAAGGCGGCCTGTTTACGCAAGGCGTCGTGGTTCTGCTCAAGGGTACGCGCCTGTGGCGTACCCGTACACTAACCTTACCAGCTTTTGTTCGCTTAGTTTCTTTTGGCCGCTATCGTGTTGAATCTGGGGCACCTAACCCGACGATCCTGCCGACCGTACACCGTGTAGTCGAGCACGCGTTGCAAGAACCTTTTTCCTCGGTCGCTCCTATGGCGGCACGTACGCTCATGCGCTTAACAGCCGTTTGCCGATGACACATCCAGAATGTTTTAGAGAATGCAATCCGGGTATATGTGTGATAAGAACATAGTAGCAAACACTTACAACCACCGAGGTATCACAGTGGCTACCACGACAAACATCGACAAGACGGCGCCCACCGCCCGCGAGATGGCCGAGATCCAGCGCGACTCCTTCGAGGCCCTCGCCGATAACTTCGCCGCTGCCCAGCGTCGCGGCATTGGGCTTGCTAACGAAGGGCTCGAGTTCGTGAAGCTTCAGGAAGATAATGCCAGGGCGGCCCAAGAGTGGTTCGCCAACGACGTGAAGCTTTTGCAGCTACAGCAGCGCAACGCCGAGTTCGTGCAGGGCTGGATGGGCGACGCCGTCGAGGTTGTGCGCGAGCAGACCGAGCACAACGCGCGCACCGCCGAGGCCTTCGCACGCAGCGTAAGCAGGCAGCAGGAGGGGTACCGGGCGCTCACGCAGGGATGGGTTGTGGCCTACAGGGACTTCTTCAGCCCCTTCGCCTACGCCCAACAGGGCATGAGGGCCGCCCAGCGGGCAACCCGGCAGGGGTTAGCGGCCACCGAGCAGGTAGCACAGCAGGGGCTCAGGGTGGCCGAAGAGGCCACCGAGCAAACCGAGCAGGTCCTCCGCCAGACCGAGAAGGTCACTCGCGAGGCCGAGTTACGCACCGCCGTCTTTAGTGCCCTGAAAACCTCAGACTACGAGGACTTGACCGTCGACGATATCGTGAAGAAGCTCGACGGCCTTACGATCCAGCAGCTACAGCAGGTCCGCGAGTACGAGAAGCAGAACAAGGACCGCGAGACCCTCATCGAGCAGATCGAGCGCAAGGTAAGGACTAAGAACTCGTAACGCGAGCCCTTTCAAAGGCGACGCCGAGGGCCGGGGCTGTTACGCCCCGGCCCTCTTCTTGTCCGCCGTCTTGGCGAAGTTCGGAGAATCACCTCAAAGTGACGCTCGCAGAATTCACCTTCCACTCCGGCTCTCGACCCAGGGTGGCGGAGAAACGAAACTCGGAGATGCGTTGGTCGGAATCCACGAGATTACCCGAGCAATAGCGCGACCTCTCGACTACCATCGGAGAGTGAGACTCGGAAGATCAGCCTTTGATCGTCGAATCTTCTGGCTCTCCCAGCGCGACTCAAAACCTAACTGCACTAGTCATAACGTACTCTCACGTTGAACATGGCATACTGCTCCAACATGGACGTCGGGGCTTTTGAGGTGCGAATTACCGAGGAGGTCCTCGATGACCTGCGGGCGCGTCTCGGCCGCACGAGGTGGCCGGACGAGATCGCCGACGCGGGGTGGGAGCAGGGCACCGACCTCGCCTACCTGAGAGAACTGGTCGGATACTGGGAGAGCAGTTTCGACTGGCGAGAGCAGGAGAAGAAACTCAACCGCTTCGCCCACTTCCGCGGCGAACTCGACGGATTCAAGCTGCACTTCATCCACGAGCGCGGCAAGGGAGACGACCCCATGCCGCTCGTGCTCACGCATGGCTGGCCGAGCACCTTCTTCGAGTTCTTGAAGATCGTCCCGCTCCTGACCGACCCCGAAAGCCACGGGGGAGACCCTGCCGACGCTTTCGACGTGGTCGTCCCTTCCTTGCCCGGCTACGGCTTCTCCGACCGCCCTAAGAAGCCCGGCTTCTCGAACCGCATCCCCGGCCTCTGGGTCGGGTTGATGGAGGAGCTCGGCTATCCCCGCGTCGGGGCCCACGGCGTGGACGTGGGGCCCTCCGTGGCCAACCTCCTAGGACTCTGGTACCCGGACAGGGTGGTCGGAGTCCACGTCACCTACCCGGCCGAGCCGTACACGGGTCCTGGGGCCTCGGAACTCTCCGAGCGGGAACACGAGTTCCTGGAGGGGCGTCCCGCCGGCCAGGAGGCAGAAGGCGGCTACACCCACATCCAGAGGACAAAGCCCCAAACCCTCTCCTACAGCCTCAACGACTCCCCGGCGGGGCTGGCGGCCTGGATCGCGGAGAAGTAGCGTGCCTGGAGCGACTGCGGCGGCGACGTGGAGCGCCGGTTCTTCAAGGACGAGCTGCTCACCACCGTCACGCTCTACTGGCTGACCGAGACGATCGACTCCTCCTTCCGCGTCTACCGCGACTGGGCTTTGGGCGCCGAGTCCAACCCCCACGCCTGGGAGGGGCGTGAGGAGGTGCCTCGGGGGGTCGCCTCCAAGCCCCTGGCCCGGGACGAGCGCGTCGGGGTGCCCTCGGCTGTGGCTCTATTCCCCGCCGATCCGCCCGCCGGGATGTCGTGTGAGTGGGCCGAGCGCTCCTACTCGGACCTCAGGCGCTTCTCCCGGATGGCCCGTGGCGCGCACTTCCCCACTATGAAGGAGCCGGAACTGCTGGCCGAGGACCTGCGCGCCTTCTTCCGCCCCTTGCGGTAGCAACCGTACGTCAAGCCTAGCACCGGGTTGACAATATTCCCCGTCGAAACATTTTTTTGGCGGCGTGAAACGTTATGAGCTCCTGCCGTGTTATATCAGCGTGGAAACTGGATTTGAGTCTGCGAACGACATGAGGAGCTTCGACCCACTGGCACATAGGCTGGCGGACGGAGACCTCGATGCGCCCAGGGAGTTGGTGGAGCGGCATCACGCCGAATTGTACCGGTACGCCCTGGCGTTGCTGCGCGACGCGTCGAGTGCCGAGGATATCGTGCAGGAGGCCTTCGAGAGAGCCTTCGCCGCCCTCGGGAAGTACCCGGAGGACCGCATCAAGGCCCTCTCGTTGCGGCCTTGGCTGTACCGTATCGCCCTGAACGTGGTGCGCAACACCTGGCGCGAACGTCGCCGCGAGGTAACCGTGGCCGAGACGCCGGAGGGTACCGATGGGCGCTTAGGGGTGGCGTTGGGCTCTGCCCCCGGCTCCGCCAGAGAAACTTGGCTGGACACTCTTGGAGCGTTGGAGCGGTTGTCCGAGCGTCAGCGGGTGGCCGTGGCGCTGCGCTACTTCGAGGACTTGCCCTACGCCGAGATCGCCGAGGTGACCGGCTGGCCGGAGAACACCTGCAAAACCCTGGTGCGCCGGGGTATAGGACGCCTCGGTGTGTTATTGGGCGAACCGGATGGAATAGGAGGCCGTTAAGTGAACTACGAAGAATCGCAAAGGGTCGGCGAAGAAACCGGCGATGGGGGCGTGGCCGACTTGCTTAGGGAGTCCGCCCCAAGCCTGACGCCCAGAGAAGATCCGAACCGGCTGGTCGAGCGCATAGTCGCACGGGGGACCGACCGCATGTTCTCATGCGACTCGCCCCTGGGTGAGATCTACGTCGGGGTTAGCGATAGAGGTGCGCGCCTGGTGGGGCGGGCTGACTCGCCCGAACAGTTCGCCTTGCGCTACAGGGAGCGTTTTGGCCGCTTCCTTTCGTGGGGCACGGACGCAAGGACACGCAGGCTCGCCGAGAGAACGGCCGCTGCCCTCGCGGGGCAGAAGACCGATGTCTCGGTTGACCTCTCCGAAACAACCTCCTTCCAGCGGCGGGTGCTGGAGGTAGTCATGCGCATTCCCCGCGGCGAGGTCAGGCCCTACGGTTGGGTGGCCCGCGAGGCCGGTTCGCCGAAAGCCTCGCGCGCCGTGGGCAGCGTGATGGCCAACAACCCCGTGCCGCTCCTCATCCCCTGCCACAGAGTGGTCAGGAACGACGGCACCACCGGGCGGTACGCGTTCGGCGCGGATGAGAAGGTCGGACTACTCGAAGCAGAAGGCGTGTCGGTGGGGGAGTTGGCCGGCTCTCCGTACCTAGCCACGCCGACAACGGGTATCGTCTGCCACACCACCTGCCGCACCGCCAGGAGGATTCGTCCCGAGAACCGCCGGCCGTTTCGGAGCGTCAAGGAGGCTACGGCCGCAGGGTACAGGCCTTGTCAGGTGTGCAGACCCGCGGTAGACGCGGCAATCCCCGAACACGGCGCGGCGGGGAGGTAGCAGATGGAAGGTCGTGAGAAATCACTGCGGTTCGGGTCGTGGGGGAGACGTCCGAATGAGCGAAAGTTCGCTTGATAAGGTCGTGAGGCTAAACAAATGAGAGCCCGATTTCCTTGCTACCATCAAAGAGTGTGACCCGGAACGCCAGCCTGCATCCGTTGTCGGATGGGGAACAGAGGAACGTGCGCTTCTACCCAACGGCGGCGACGGCGCAGCGCGAGGGTTTTCGCGCCTGCAAGCGCTGCCGACCCGACACGGTGCCGGGCTCCCCGGAGTGGGACACGCGCGCCGACGCTGTCGGACGCGCGATGCGGCTCATCGCCGCCGGCGTCGTCGACAGGGAGGGCCTCGCCGGGCTCGCGCGCAGGCTCTGCTACACCGAGCGCCACCTCCACCGCCTGCTTGCCGCAGGGGTCGGGGCCGGTCCGCTCGCGCTCGACCGCGCGCGGCACTTACACACTGCCAGGTTACTCATAGAGACGACCGACCTGCCCGTCTCCGAGGTCGCGTTCGCCGCCGGCTTTGCGAGCACCCGCCAGTTCAACGACACGGTCCGCCAGGTCTTCGCGGCCACCCCGAGGGAGTTGTGGCGGGTGCGGGGACGCGGCGGGGAGACGGTGCAGGGAGAGATCCTCCTGCGCCTGCCGTTCCGGGTACCGTTCGACGCAGACGGTCTGCTACGCTTCCTGGGGGCTCGCGCGGGGCGGGCATTGAGGAGTTTACCGAGGGGACTTACCGGCGGACCCTGCGCCTGCCGTACGGCGCGGGGGCGGTCGCGGTCTCCGACGGCGGGGGCCACGTCCGCTGCGTGCTCCGGCTTGAAGACCCGCGGGACCTGGGCTCCGCGGTGCAGCGCTGCCGCAGGCTCCTCGACCTCGACGCCGACCCGGTTGCCGTTGCCGAGACACTCGGGGCCGATTCGCTCCTCAGGCCCATCGTGAAGCGTTCGCCGGGGTGGTGCGTTCCGGGCAGCGTGGACGGCGACGAGCTCGCCATACGGGCGGTGTTGGGACAGCGGGTCTCCGTGTCCGCCGCCCGCACGCTCTCGGGCCGTCTCGTCGCCCGCTGCGGGCAACCGCTGCCGGAATCGCTAGTCGAGCCGGACAGAGGGCTGACGCACCTCTTTCCGGAACCGGGCGCCGTCGCGGAGATCGGGGCTGCGGACCTCGCCATGCCCGCAGCCCGGCGCGAAGCCTTATGCAATCTCGCGCGTGGCCTGGCCGGTGGCGGGATCGACCTGGACCCAGCCTCCGACCGCGAGGAAGCCGGTCGGAGGCTGCTGGCGCTGCGAGGAGTAGGCCCGTGGACGGCGTCCTACGTCGCCATGCGGGCGCTCGGCGACCCCGACGCCCTCCTCCCCACGGACCTCGGGGTGAGGCGGGCAGTCGCCGGGCTCGGGGGTGGGAGCGACCCTGCGAGCGTAACCGCGCTCGCCCGGCGGTGGAGGCCCTGGCGCGCCTACGCGACGCAGCATCTGTGGGCCAGCCTGGGCGACGTGCCCGGGATTCAAGAACCTACGAAGAGAGAGGTGGAAGCGTGAAAGCTCACGTCGACGAGATAGAATCTCCCGCCGGTCCGCTCGCCTTCGCGGTGGACGACGACGGGGCGTTGCTCTGGCTGCAGTTCACCGAGGGCGATTACGGGCGCACGATCGAGCAGGAGCTCGCGCGCGAGGGTTTCGAAGTCGGTGAAGATCCCGCGAAGACCGCCCCGGCACGCGAGGAGCTCTCGCAGTACTGCGCCGGGGAGCGTCGGACGTTCGGGTTGCCGCTGGCGCTTATAGGGTCAGAGTGGCAGAAGGCCGTGTGGGAGGCGTTGATGCACATCCCCTTCGGCGAGACCCGCAGCTATGGCGAGATCGCGGTGATGATCGGCCGGCCGGGGGCGGCACGGGCCGTGGGTCGGGCGAACTCCACCAACCGTCTGCCGGTCGTTGTCCCCTGCCACAGGGTGATCGGGTCGAACGGGTCGCTGACCGGTTTCGCCGGCGGGATTCACCTCAAGACCCGCCTGCTCGAGCACGAGAGAAGGGTGCTCACTACAGATGGTGCACAGTCTCGGTAGATGCGCTTCGAGGTTCGGTGTCGCAACGAGGAACGCGGGCACGGGTGCGAGCGGGAGAGTTGATGGCCCCCGATGCTGCGAGAGCGGAGGCTAGGGTCCGGATTTGACTACCAGAGATCTCGTGGCGTTGATCCTGCTCGGCGTGCTCTGGGGGGCTTCGTTCCTGTTTATCCGAGTCGCCGTCCCGGTCCTCGGCCCTCTCCCGCTGGTGGAACTGCGCGTGGCGCTGGCGGTCGTGGCCCTGCTCGTCTACGGTGCTATCATCGGACGTCTGCCCAAGCTCAGGGCGCACTGGAGGAGGTTCTTGATACTCGGGTTGGTGAACTCTGCCATCCCCTTCTCGCTCATCGCCTTCGCGGAGATCGAGCTTACCGCCTCCCTCGCGGCCATCCTGAATTCCACCACCGTGCTTTTCACCGCCGTGGTGGCCGTGGTCTGGACCGGCGAGACCCTGACGGCCGGAAAGGCCGTCGGGGTGGTGCTTGGCGTGGCCGGGGTCGCGGCGCTGGTGGGCTGGGACCCCGTCGTCGTGACCGGAACGGTGCTCCTCTCGGTGGCGGCGATGCTACTAGCCTCGTTCTCTTACGCGCTGGGGGCCACCTACGCCAAGCGGGCGTTCGCGGGCCTCCCATCCCTGACAATGGCTGTCGGGCAGCAGGCGGGGGCCGCCATGCTCCTGCTTGTGCCGGCGGCCGTAAGCCTGCCGAAAGAAAACGTGTCCCTCACCGCGGGGATCTCCGTCCTGGGCTTGGCCCTGCTCTCGACCGCCGTGGCCTACATACTGTACTTCCGCCTCATCGAGAACGTTGGTCCCACGAGCACAGTGACCGTCACGTTCCTGGTGCCCGTCTTCGGTCTGCTCTTCGGCGTGTTGGTACTCGGCGAACCCTTCGGGGCCGGGACGCTGTTGGGACTCGCGATCATCCTGCTCAGTGTCGCGCTTGTTACGGGTATGCTGAAGCGCGCCAAGTAGCAGGGAGGATTTCGTCTGGTGGATCTTCTTACTCGAGATCCCACGCCGGGCGGTAAAATCCTCCGGTGAGCGAGAAGACGCAGAGGAGATCCCTAAGGGCCCCGCGCAGGATCCGGGCTTACCTCGCCGCGACCAGCGCGCGCCCGGTGCTCCTGCTCGCCGCCAGCGAGGAGGCGGCCGAGCGTTACGCCCGCGAGGCTGAGGTCTTCACAGAAGAGCCCGTCGTCCACCTGCCGTCCCGCGGCGTCGCCTACGGCGACGTCTTCGACCCTGCCGTGACCCGCGTCGGACGGCGCCAAAGGGCTTTGCACGCTACGGGTTCTGCCCGCGTCGTGGTGGCGGGGCCGCTGGCCTTTATGGAGCGGACGCCGCTCTACGAGCCGCTGGAGCTCTCCGGCGGGACGGAGATAGAGCTCGACGCGGCGCTCGGACGGCTGGTGGGCCTGGGTTACGAGCGGGTTGACCGGGTCTCCCGCCCGGGGGAGTTCGCCGTGCGGGGCGGGATCGTGGACGTCTTCGCGAGCACTCGCCGCTCGCCGGTGAGGTTCGAGTGGTGGGGGGATGAGATCGAGAGCGTCCGGGCCGTCTCTTTAGCGACTCAGCGCGTCGTGCGCGAGCTCGAGACCGTGACGCTCTACGCCGCCCGCGAGGGTGATCTCGCCGGCCTTGCCGCCACGGACGACAAACTGCCGGAGGAGGCCCGCCGCGGCGTGCGCGTCCCCGGCCTCGACCGCCTCCTGCTCGGCCTCGGTCCCGTCGCCCCACGTGAGATGCTGCCTGAGGGCGTCGAGATCTGGCGCGAGGAGCCGCAGGAGGACGTGCCGGAGGGGTTGGAGGGGCTGGTCCGCGATCTCTACGACCCGCGGATGCCTGAGCCCGACGTCGAGTTCGCTCTGGGCGAGGAGGGGGAGACCGTCTCGGCGCCGCCGGTCGCGGTGTTCTCGGACACGCTGCGCGAGGCGGCTCGCAGGCTGGACTCGCTGGTCGAGGGTGGGCTTGCGGTTTTCGTTGCCTGCTTCTCGCATGGGGAAGTCAGGCGAACGGTGTACGCGTTCGGGGAGATCAACCGCCACATGCGCGAGGCCGAAAGGGTGGACCCCGGATTGCCACCCGGCCTCTACGCGGTGCCGGGAGAGGTCGAGGAGGGGTTCACCTACCCCGACGGGGGTGTCGCAGTTTTTCGCAGGGACTCGCTCCTCGGCCGCAGGCGCGAGCCGCGCCGCCGGTCGGGGAGGGCGCTCGCCTCCTTCGTCGACCTGAAGGTCGGGGACCTGGTAGTCCACGCGATGCAGGGCATTGGGCGCTTCGAGGGGCTCGTAGCCAAGGAAGTCCTGGGTGCCACGCGTGACTACATGCAGGTCAGCTACCGGGGCGGCGACACGCTCTTCGTGCCGTACGAGCAGATGGAGCTCCTGCACAAGTACGTCGGCGGCGATGGGGCCAGGCTGGACAAGCTCGGCGGCGCGACGTGGGCGCAGGTCACCGACAGGGTGCGCAGCAGGGTCAAGGCGCTCGCGGGCGAGCTGTTGCGGCTGCACGCCGCAAGGGCCTCCGCCCCCGGCTTCGCGTTTCCGGAGGACGGGGAGTGGGAGAGGGAGCTCGAGGAAGGCTTCCAGTACAGGGAGACACCCGACCAGGAGGCGGCGATCAACGCGGTCAAGGCGGACATGCAGCGGCCACACCCGATGGACCGGCTGGTGTGCGGGGACGTGGGCTTCGGCAAGACGGAGGTCTCGGTGCGGGCGGCCTTCAAGGCGGCCCTGGCCGGCAAGCAGACCATGATGCTCGCCCCGACGACGATCCTGGTTCAGCAGCACGAGCGGACCTTCAAAGAGCGGCTCGGCTCCTACGCCGTCAGGGTCGAGAGCCTCTCGCGATTTACTGCGCCCGCCGCTCGCAAGCGGATCCTCGCTGACTTCGCCGCCGGTGAGGTGGACGTGCTCGTGGGCACCCACGCGCTGCTCGGGGCTGAGGTCCGGCCTAAAGACCTCGGCCTCGTCGTGGTGGACGAGGAGCAGCGCTTCGGGGTGAGGCACAAAGAGCGCATCAGGGAGTACAAGACTTCCGTGGACGTCCTCACGCTCACGGCCACCCCGATCCCTCGCACCATGCAGATGGGCCTCGCTTCTCTACGCGACATAAGCATTATAGAGACGCCCCCGACCGGCCGCCGGAGCATCCTCACGCACGTGGGCCCCTACGACGAGGATCTCGTGAAGCGGGCCATCGAGCGCGAGGTCGCCCGGGGCGGGCAGACCTTCTTCGTCCACAACCGCGTCGAGAGCATAGATGAGGTCGCCGAGAGGCTGCGCGAACTGCTGCCCGGGGTCAACTTCGTTACGGCGCACGGGCAGTTGCCCGAGCGCAAGCTCGAGAGCGTGATGCAGTACTTTCTCGACGGCAGGGCCGACGTGCTCGTGACGACGACCATCGTCGAGAGCGGGCTCGACGTGGCGACGTCCAACACCCTCATCGTGGACAGAGCCGACGCGATGGGGCTCGCCCAGCTCTACCAGTTGCGGGGCAGGATCGGGCGCTCTACTGAGCAGGCCTATGCCTACCTCTTCTCGCCTCTGGGGGCGACTGTCGAGTCGCAGAAGCGCTTGGAGGCACTGATGGACTTCACGGAGCTTGGCAGCGGGTTCGCGATCGCCATGCGGGACCTCGAGATTCGGGGCGCCGGCAACCTGCTCGGCGCGGAGCAATCCGGCCATATAGCCGCCGTTGGCTTCGAGATGTACCTGAGCCTCCTCGAGGAGGCGGTCGCCCTGGCCAAGGGCGAGTCGCCCGAGCGCCGCGAGGAGCGGCCCGTCATGGTGGAGCTTACGCTCGACGCCTACCTGCCGCCGGAGTACGTAATGGACGAGATCGAACGCGTAGACCTCTACCGTCGGGCCTCGGGCAGCTCGTCTCTAGCAGAGGTGGATGACTTAGGCGAGGAGCTCGCCGACCGCTTCGGCGAGCCTCCCCAGCCTGCCCGGAACCTCCTCGGCCTCTCCCGCGTAAGGCTCCTGGCGAGGGAGGCCGGGGCCACCTCCGTCACCTACCGCGCCGGCAACCTCGCCGTCACGGGCGTCACGGCCGGATCCGCCGTCCCCGCCCTGATAAGGAGAGCCACCGGGGGCACTGTCTCTACGAGGACGGGCAGGATCTCCGTCCACGCCCCAGAGCTCGACCCTCTCACCCTGGCCGAGGAGATGTTCCGGGCGCTGCAGCGATCGGGCTGACGGGCTGGTTAGATGATCGGACTAGGCTCGGATGATCATCCGCGCTCACGCTGCGGGCTGCGCTCCGGCGCCCGGGAGGAGGCGCCGGCCCGACTGTTACGAGGTTCAGGCTACAACATCGTCTACATGAGCGGCATGCATCGCGCCAACCACACCACGACCGGCAACGGGTGGCACGAGATACGGCACTAGTAAGGTACGAGCGGCCGAGATCCTGCGGTGTCCCGACCCTTTCTGTCTTCGAACAGGTTGAACCTTTTGGCCGCAAGGGCCTACAGGCTTCGAAGTCGTACCGACCGATAACATCCCTCGTACGCATTGCGTCCCCGCCGGCCGGGTCTATCTGGCCGGTGCAATGCGCCTCGTTTACCGATGACGACGCATCCCTCCCCGTGTGCCGAGCGCCACAACCTCCGTGCTATAATCCCGTAGATTCCTGACAGTCAAACAGCGAGGTTCTCTGTCGTCTTGAGTAGGTTTTTCGTGGATAGGGTGTGGTTTGTCTCATTGCTTTTCGGGGTGGTGTATCTGGTCTCCCTGGGGTGCGAGCCGGCGGAACCGGAGGCCAACGTGGAGTCCGGGGCAAAGAAGGTCGCCACCTTCGAGGGTGGCGAGGTCACGCAGGGCGAGCTCGAGGAGTTCGCTCAAGCTAGCGGTGTCGGGGAGCTCTCCGAGGACTCTCCGCAGTACGAGGCCGCCGTGCAGCAGATCATGCCGCAGCTCGTCAGTATCGAGATAGCCAAGGCCTACGCCCAGGAGCAAGGCATAACGGTCTCCGACGCTGAGGTGGACCGGGAGCTCGCGAACATCAAGGAGCAGGTCGGACAGGAGGCCAGGTCGTCGGGCCGGGATCTCTCGAACCAGGAGGCCTACGAACAGGCCCTAGAGCAAAACCGCATCACCGAGGACCAGCTGCGCAAGGATATCCGGGAGAACCTCCCCATCCAGGAGGTTCAAGAGAGGGTGGCGGGCAACGCCCAGCCCTCAGAAGAGGAGATCCAGAAGTTCTACGACGAGAACAAGGCGGCCCAGTTCACGAACCCCGCGCAGCGCTGCATGCGGCACATCCTCCTCAACAAGGATCAGAAGGATAAGGCCGAGGAGATCAAGGAGCAGCTCCAGGACGGCGGGGACTTCGCACAACTCGCCAAGGAGAGCTCCCAGGACCCTGGCAGCGCCGAGCAGGGTGGCGACCTCGGCTGCCTCGGCAAGGGCGAGACCGTCCCCGAGTTCGAGAAGGCTGCCTTCGGAGCCGAGCAAGGCGAGATCGTCGGCCCGGTCGAGACCGAGTTCGGCTACCATCTCATCGAGGTCACGGACGTGAGGTCCGAGGAGACCCGCCCGTTGGAGGACGTCGAGCCGCAGATCAGGGATCAGCTCGCCGCCGCCCAGCGCGACGAAGAGTTCCAGGCCTGGATAGAGGAGCAGGAGAAAGAGCGCGACGTCAAGTACCTGGAAGGCTACAAGCCACAGCAGCAGGGCTAATCCCCGTACCCGAATGCGGGTTACACGGTAGCGCCACGCCGCGTACGGGCGTAGAGTTACAAAAGTAGAGTTACAAAAGTACACATGAACGGTACATAAGAGAACGTCTGATGGCGGCAAGGGAGGATAACTGCTGATGACGGAGATCGTCGCGGTCCACGGGCGTGAGATTCTGGACTCGAGGGGAAATCCGACGGTCGAGGTCGAACTCGCTACGGTGAGCGGCTTCGTGGGTCGGGCCTCGGTTCCCTCGGGCGCCTCCACAGGCCAGAACGAGGCCGTCGAGCTGCGCGATGGAGAGAAAGACCGCTATGGTGGTAAGGGGGTACTCACCGCCGCTGAGAACGTGGACACCGAGCTAGCGCAGGTCGTCGTCGGCCTGGATTCCGCCGACCAGCGGACCCTGGACCTCGCCATGATCGAAGCCGACGGCACCGAGAACAAGGGCCGCCTGGGGGCGAACGCGATCTTGGGTATCTCTTTGGCGGCGGCGAAGGCCGCCGCCGAGGCCTCGGCGCTCCCACTGTACCGCTACCTCGGCGGGGCGGGGGCGTACACCCTGCCCGTACCCTGCGCCAACATCCTGAACGGCGGCGCCCACGCCGCCAACAACGTGGACTTCCAGGAGTTCATGGTCGTGCCGGTAGGTTTCGAGACCTACGCCGAGGCGCTGCGCTCCGTTACCCAGGTCTACCAGGTGCTCAAGAAGCTTTTGGCCGAGCGGGGCCTCTCCGGCGGCATCGGCGACGAGGGTGGGTTCGCTCCCGACCTGGAGAGCAACGGCGCCGCGCTCGCGCTCATAGCCGAGGCTATAGAGAGGAGCGGGTACTCTTTGGGGGATCAGATGGCCTTCGCCCTCGACCCGGCGGCCTCGGAGTTCTATGAGGATGGTACGTACGACCTGGCCGGCGAGGGCAAGAAGCTCTCCAGGGATGAGATGGTCAAATACTACGTTGGCCTGTGTGACGAGTACCCGATACTCAGCATCGAGGACGGGCTCGGCGAGGAAGATTGGGAGGGGTGGGCTATGATCTCCGAGAGGCTGGGCAGTAGGGTCCAGCTAGTCGGGGACGACCTGTTCGTGACCAACCCCAAGATCCTCGCCCGCGGCATAGACGAGGGCCTTGGGAACTCCATTCTCATAAAGGTCAACCAGATCGGCACGCTGACCGAGACCTTCGAGACGATGGAACTAGCACACAAATCCGGCTACACGACCATGATCAGCCACCGCAGCGGGGAGACCGAGGACGCGACGATCTCGGACCTCGCCGTGGCGGTGAATGCTGGGCAGATAAAGACCGGCGCCCCGGCCCGCGGGGAGCGGGTCGCCAAGTACAACCAGCTTCTGCGCATAGAGGAGGCCCTAGGAACCTCGGCCTTCTACCCCGGTCGGGCGGCGTTCAACCCGCGGGTGCGCCCCGGACGGAGCGTCTGATGGCGCGGAGGACGAAGATAGTCGCGACGCTCGGGCCGGCGACCTCCACGGAGGAGGCCATCGGGGCCCTGGTGCGCGCCGGGGTCGACGTGACCAGATTCAACTTCTCCCACGGCGACCACAATACGCATTTGAAGAATGCCGAGGTCGTACGCGGCACGGCACACGAGCGCGGGCGCAACGTCGCCATATTGCAGGACATCCAGGGGCCCAAGATCCGGACCGGCGAGGTCGCGGGCGACACGGAGCTTATCGAGGGCAGCCGGATAGTGCTCGCCCCGGGGGATTTCCTGGGGGACGCGAGCCGGCTTTCCACCTCCTACAACAAGCTCGCCGACGATGTGCGCCCCGGACACAGGCTCCTCATAGACGACGGGCTCATCGGGCTCAGGGTGGAGAGCGTTGAGAACGGCGAGGTCGTGTGCGAGGTCCTCGAGGGCGGCCCGGTCTCATCGCACAAGGGCCTGAACTTTCCGGACTCGTCACTCTCTATCAGCGGGCTGACACCTAAAGACGTGGAGGATTTGCGCTTCGGGATGGAGGAGCTCGAGCCCGACTGGGTCGCCGTCTCCTTCGTGCGCACAGGGGACGAGGTCAGGGAGGTCAAGGAGCGGATAAAGGAGTTCGGGGGGAACGCGCCCGTGATCTCCAAGATCGAGAAGCATGAGGCCATAGAGAACATTGAGGACATCATAGCGGCCTCCGACGGCATCATGGTTGCGCGCGGGGATCTCGCGGTCGAGCTCTCCGCCGAGCGGGTACCCATAGAGCAAAAGCGCATGATCGCGCGCTGCCGGAGGCTCGGCAAGCCGATAATCGTGGCGACCCAGATGCTCGACTCCATGATCCGCAACCCGAGGCCCACCCGGGCCGAGGTCTCCGACGTTGCGAACGCCATCTTCGATCGGACCGACGCCGTGATGCTCTCGGGGGAGACCGCGGTGGGGCGCTACGCGATGCAGAGCGTAGAGGAGATGGAACGGATCTGCCGGGCCGCCGAAGGGGCTATCAATTACGGTCGGGACATCCCATCCTCGGCCTCCTGGGGCCGGGGCGACCACTACGACGCCCTTACCCACGCCGCGTGCGAGCTTGCCGAGGACCTCGACGCGGAGGCTATACTGACCTCTACCCAGTCCGGGCTCTCGTGCATAAGGGTGGCCCGGTTCCGGCCGCCGAACAGAATCCTGGCCGTGAGCCCCCTGAAGGAGACCGTGCGAAGACTCGCGCTCGTGTGGGGCGTCACCTCTATACCCGTCCGGGAGCAGGCTGGTACCCTCGACGAGCGGTTCCGGGAGGCCCTGGAGGCCGCGGAAGAGGCGGGGCACCTCAACAAGGGCGACCAGCTCATCATGACCGGCGGCATCGCCGGGTCTTCGCCCGGAAGCGCGAACGTGCTGGAGATCTACACCGTGGGCGACGAAAGGTAAAGGGTAGGGGTGAGCCCAAGCCCATGAGCGTGCCCGGGAGGCTCAGGTCCTTGACGGTCGTGATCTACGCGGCCTTCTTAGGCCTCCTTCTCGCCTCCTACGTAGCACCGCTGCAGGACATACTTGAGGCCCGGACGCAAGTCTCCGCCCTCGAACAAAAGCTGCAGAGCCTCGAGACGGAGAACACCGCGAACAAACGCCTGATAAAGGAACTGAACACCCCCGCCGGCATCGAGCGGGCAGCTCGCGAACGCTACGGCATGATCCGACCCGGCGAGAAGGTCTACATCATCCCGAAAGAATAGGTTACGGGTATGGGGGCGGTCAGGAACCGCAGGAGTGGTGCCGTTCGATGGAAACAGCGCCAGCCAGCTCCGACCCTCGCCGCGCGGCCAGAGCACCGCCGGCCAAAAATCTCATGCCCGTAGCATAATGCCTGAGCCCTCCCGAGACCACGCCGCCGTCGCCCGCCAGCTCGGTCGCGCCCCGAAACCCTTCCGCGTGGCCGCCCGCTGCCCCTTTGACCTCCCGAGCGTCATTGAGAACGAGCGAAGCCGCGAGATGCCGACGAGCTTCTGGGTCACCTGCCCGAGCCTCGTCGCCGCCATCTCCCGCATCGAGTCGACCGGCGGCGTCCGTCAAGCCAGGGAATCGGTTAGCGAGACAGCGGTAGAGGAGGCTCACGCCGAGCACCGCTCGCTCTACGGTACCCGCGTCGCCGGCGTCCGTGATGAAGCAAGCGGCAGCGTAAAATGCCTCCACGCCTTTACTGCCCTCCACCTCGCCGGCGCCATCCCGAATGCGGTAGCAGAGTGGACTCTCGAACGTCTTGGGGATCCCTATCCTGGGGACGCCTGTTGCACCCCGGAGGACGGGCAGACCTAGCTGTTATACTCCCGACCGAGCCCGGGGGCGTAGCCCAATCGGCAGAGGCAGAGGACTTAAAATCCTTCCAGTGTGGGTTCGAGTCCCACCGCCCCTA
>DASQVA010000083.1:0-5919 GCA_035641035.1 Rubrobacter sp.
TTGAGTTATGGTGTGGGGATGGGCGAGGCGTTGCATCCGAGGCGGGTGGAGATCCTGCGCTACCTGGCGCGCCGGGCGGGACCGATGGGCCACCGCCGAGAGTGCATGAGGTGGGGCTCGCGGCGATTTGAGGAGCTCGCAGACCATCCAGCACCACCTCTGGGTCGGCTGGAGGGGAAGGGATTCGTGGTCCGGGAGTGCGAGTAGATGCGCCTCAGGCCGGAGAACGGAGAGTACGAGGAGATAATGGTTTCGGCAGACGAGGTGAGGCTGCAGGGGCGGGTGGTCTACATGGTCCATTCGCCGCGGCGGGGTCCTTCCGGAGACGAATCTTGAGCCCGGATGGGGTCTGTTCTGGAGCTGATCTCGAGTCTCCTCTCATATGTGGCCTTTACGGGGGGTGCGGGAGGACTAGCCGGCTACTTCTTCGTCCGCAAGCGCACCGAGCACGAGGTGGGCTACGGGCGCCGGGTAGAGATTGCAGAGCGCATCCAGGACTCGGTCTCCTCCGCCGCCGAGGAGCTCATGGCGGCGCGTGAGTACGTCTCCAGGACCGGCCCGTTTGACGAAGCACCGGTTAAGAGGATTGGGCGCATCCTGGACGACCTCGAAGAGTACTAAGTCAGGCGTGAGATCTGGCTGAACCGCGAGACCATCGTCCGGCTGGGGTTTCTCACCGCCGCCCTGCGCCTCCGCCAGCGAGAGCTCGCCTCATTGTCCCTCTACTATAAGGACCCGAACTTCGAACGGGAGCACGAGCGCGTCGGCCGCGAGCTCGACCGGTGGCTCCGGACCGACCTCCCGGCCGCCCTCGAAGAGCTCGCCTACGCCATCAGGGGCATGCTTGGGGTCGGGCGCTGGCGACGTCGAGTCTTGCCATAGCAGCCGGCTTGTCACGGACGAGGAACGCTCCGGAACCCGGATGAGTGAGTTCGCCTCCACAGGCTCTCGTGACGCCGTACTCTAGCTCACTTCGACGGCTGCGTCTGAACGAACGTCAGCCCAGTGGTCAGGGACGGGCTACTTCCTGCCCGCCCCGTCTCAAGCGACTCGACGTAACCCCGGACCGCACGATGCATCCGAACACTAGTGTCGAGGATCGCCTCCGGGAGGCCAGGATCTGCTCCAGACAAGCCCAAAACGGGGCCGGGCCTAGCTTGCAGGCCGCCTGCACGCCGGGTAACATGGCGTTGCGTGGAGCATGTGCCGAAGGGGATATTCGGTTACATTCATCAGGTGGGAAGATCCAGGAGCGGTGAGCGTGGTGTTATCGGCGACGGATGCGCTCCGAGCGGCGTGCTGCTCGTCGCCCCTTGCACAGGGTTCTCTTCATCGCGGCGGGGAGCAGTTCTTTCGGGGAGGCGGAATGCTCGCGGCCGGTGAAGAGCTTTTCTGCGAGATCGAGCTTCTTGGTCCGGCGGTCGGAGAGCTAGTAGGAGCGAGTTGAAGGCTCGTCTGACGGCTTTGGGGTCGGTGCTCGGCGGGCTGTTGCGTCAGTTGCGTCTCGCGGCGGTGGCTTACGGGGTACTCCTGATCTCGCTCGTGCTGACGGGGCTCGCCTGGTACTACGTGCGCCACACGGTCGAGGTGGTCCACCCCCGCGTCCGCTTCGACGAGACGGTCCAGGCCACGCAGGCGGCCGTCGACCGGCGCACGGACGCCTACCTAAGTTCGATGTTCGGTGCCCGTGGCCTCTTTCTAGCGAGCAAGATGGTAAAGCGCGAGGAGTGGGAGAGGTACGTGAGGGGCATAGGGACGGAGAGCCGACTGCAAGGGCTACAGATGCTGGGCTTCGCCGAGCGCGTGGAGCCGGAAAGGACAAAATTCTTCGTGCGGGAGGCTCGGGATGAAGGCTTTCAGGGGCTGGAGCCAAACCTCGACCCCGGTGGGGAGCGCAGCGTGTACTTTCCGCTCGCGCTCGTGGCTCCCTCGAACAGGGCCAACCGAGACATGATCAACCGTGACGAGTACACTGACCCCGCCCACCGGGCCGCCATGGACCGGGCGCGGGACACCGGCTCGCCGCAGGCCACGAAGATGGTCTACGTGCTGACCGGGCCCCCGCCGGACTCGGAGGCGAGTCTCTCCCTGCAGCCGGGCTTCGCCGTGTACCTACCGGTCTACGGCGAGGGGGAGAGAAAGGAGACCGTCGCCGAGCGGCGGCGCGCCTTGAAGGGTTTCGTCGTAGGATACTTCAGGCGGGACGGGCTGCTCGACGACGTTTTCGGGGATGGCTTCAAACCGGCCATTGACTTCGAGGTCTACGACGGCGAGAACGTGTCGGCGAGCTCGCTCCTCTACGACTACGATGGGGTCGAGAGGGCCGGTGACGAAGGGTACGAGTCCAAGTTCTCCAAGGAGAACCGGCTCAGGCTAGCCGGGCGCGAGTGGACCCTGTACTTCGCCACGTTGCCGAGTTTCGAGGAGGGGGCCGAGAGCAACCTGCCCGCCTTCGTGCTCGCGAGCGGCATCGGGGTCAGTCTTCTGCTCTTTGGCATCTCTTGGATGCTCGTGCGCAGCCGCGTCCTGGCCGAGCGCGCGAGCAAGGATCTTGAGGACGCCTACCGGGAGCTCGAAGGAACCAACCGCGAGCTGGAGGCGTTCTCCTACTCCGTCTCCCACGACCTGAGAGCGCCTTTGAGGACCATAGACGGCTTCTCCCAGATACTGCAGGAGGATTACGAAGACAGCCTCGACGAAGAGGGTGTGGACTACCTTGGGCGGGTGCGGGCGGCAAGCAAGCACATGGCCGGCCTCATAGACGACCTGCTCGACCTCTCCAGGGTGGGACGGAGGCCCTTGAGCAGGGAACACGTAGACCTGAGCGGCCTCGTCGTCGGCATCTTCGAGGATCTCAGGATGTCCGGGCGTGAGCGCAAGGTGGAGTTCGTTACCGAGGAGAACGTCGCGGCCTGGGCGGACGTGGGCCTCATCAAGGTGGCGCTCGAGAACTTGCTAGGCAACGCCTGGAAGTTCACCTCGCGGGAGCCCGCGGCGCGCATAGAGTTCGGCGTCCGAGAAGAGGGCGGACGCCCCGTCTACTACGTGCGCGACAACGGGGCGGGTTTCGACCAAGCTTACTCGGACAAGCTGTTCGGGGCCTTCCAGAGGCTGCACGGGCAGGACGATTTCGAGGGGTCCGGCATCGGACTGGCGACGGTCGCGCGCATCGTCCACCGGCACGGCGGCAGGGTCTGGGCCGAGGGAAGGGTCGGCGAGGGGGCCACCTTCTACTTCACGCTCGGCGGCAGGGGCCGGTTGGTCCCGGGGACCCCGGCGAATAGGGTGAGGCTCGCTTGAGGAGGCCCGGCGCACCCCCCGGAAGGCCCCAGCGGGTGCTGCTGGTTGAGGACTCGGAGAAGGCCAGGTAGCCTACATCGAGTATCCAACGACGGTCGCGGGTTTGTCACCGAGAGCCCGAGGTGCGGGGTAGGCTAGCACTCGATGCACCAGCGGGCGCTGAAGATAGCGGGAGAGCTCCAGGTAGAGAGCGAGCCCGGCGCGGGTACGATGCCGGATGCCTGTCTCCCTGCTTATCGGGGGTAGCGAAGAGACCGCGCGGCTCCGTCCGGGCGTCTCGCGTGAAACATAATTAGGTGCCTCGAAATACGTTAGGGGAGAAGGCGGCTGTCATAGGGAACTTGCCATAGGAAACGACTCGCATAAGGATGCGACCCGGATCTTGCTCGTGGAGGATCACGTCTCCTTTCGTCAGGCGCTCGCCTTTATGTTCGAGCGGGAGGAAGAGTTTGTCGCGGCTACAGGCGCTGGTGTTCGCCGTCCGCCACGGTATTGTCGAGATCCGTTAGGCCCAAGCGGCGCTTGGGCGTCGGGCCGGATCTCCTCCGCTAGTCGTTGCTCGAGAGCTCCCTGAGCAGGGTCTTCAGCCGTGGTGCCAGGTCCTCGATCTCGTCCGCCGTGCATCGCACCTGGACGTGGATGCTCACGGTCGCGGGGTTGCCCGTGAAGGTGCCCGCGGCGGCTTCGCTCACGGTCGCCGAGACGACGGGTTCCGCGGCCTCCGGGGTCTCCGGGAGGGAGCCGTCGGCCGAGGCGGGCTGAGCCTCCGGCTCGGGTTCTTTCTCGAAGGGGGCGACCAGCTCCCCGGCCTCCTCTTTAAGCAGACCGGCGGTTTTGAGGATCTCGATGATAGCGCCTGCCCCCGTCATCACGGGCTTGTTGCGCGGCTGGCCAGCGGCGTGGGCTATGTAGGCCTGGACGGTGGGGTAGAGCATGCCCTCGCGGAGCTTCACGGCCGAGACCACATTCTGCAAGAACTCGCTGGCCGTAACTATCGCGCGCCAGTTGCTCCGGATCTCCGCGTGGTCCTTGCACGCGAGCGCCAACGCTAGGGAGCGTCCGCGGGGCGTGATCAACTTCTTGGTCTCTCCTTGGAGCACGCCTATCTCCGTGAGGAAGGCGTTGTTGCGGCTGACGCTCGACTGGTGCACCGAGTCGAGCTTGACCACGTCGCCGGTCGTGGACGCCTCGTCGCGGGTCCCATACGCCACGAGAATCTTGACGAGATCCTCGTAGGGAGAGCCCGGTAGCCGAAAATACCTCTCCGCCATAGAAGCACCCCTTTTCCGACGCCTATTCCCCTGGCCCGCCGGACATTATAGAGGACGCCGCGGCGAAGCTCAGAGCCGACGCCGCCACCCGGCCTCGACGAACAAGGGTACTCCTCGGATGAATGGTCGACCCTCCGCTTCGGATACCATATGGTACTCCTGCGGCGGTATCAGGAAGACGCCATCGTCGCTGAGGTAGATCACCCACCGGTCCGGCGGGGCCGGCGGGACAGGTAACGGACCTTGAAGGGCTCCAGGCGCAAAGGGTCTCCCGCGTCGAAGATCCCGAGCCTCTCCTCCCGCGTGGCCAAGGCCTGACCCGCGGGCGACACGAGCGAGTTGTCGGGTCCGCCGCGAGTGCATCCGACCAGGCGTCAGCGGCTTCGTCGCCGACCCGGGGAACGAGGAGGAGTTTTTCTCCAGGATTGAAGCCCTCCTCGACGACGCCGGCGAGCAGGAGGCGGATGAGCCTGGCGCCCAGGAAGTTCGCCGGGACCACCGGCTGGGAGGCGTGCTTGAGACCACGTGCTGCAGCTGCACTCTCGGCTCGCCGGCGTTCGGCCGAACCTGGCCGCGAGGGTATGGAAAGCGGTCAGTTTTCAGCTGTCAAGCGACGAACCGCCAGCTCACGAACAGGGCGCAGAGGACGAGGGAGGAGGCGGTGCTAAAGACCAACCAGCCGACGAAGGCTGGACGGTTCTTGGACAGTAGCCCGAGCATGATAAACAGCGGGAAGGCGACGAGTACGTACCTTGGGGTGCCCATAAGCGGGCTCTGCGGTGGTCCGAAGAGGGTGACGGGGGCCACGAGCAGGAAGGTGTAGACGCTCAGGTCGGGTGGCAGTTCCCACAGGCCCGCGATCAGGACGACCCCGGCAAAGACAAAGAACATCAGGTTGTAGAGGTTGTTCGCCTCCTCTAGGTGGTTCGCCAGGTTTCCGAGGGACGGGTCGGCCCAGAGTCGCGGGTCGAGGAGTCGTGCGGACCCCTCTACCGCCGCCTCCCAGACCCTGCCGGCGGTGGCGAGCGGACCGGCGGCCTGCCGGCCCCACTTACCCTGGTCGGTATAGAACAGCAGCGGATCGCCGAAACGCCACCACAGGTACCCCGCGTAGACGATCAGGCCTGAAGGCGCCAGGGCTAGGTAGACCCCGCGCCAACGGTAGTATCGCACATCCCTGAGCCACCCGATAAACAACGGTGCCATCAGGAACACCCCGACGTTGCGCGTCGCCCCAGCCAGGGCCGCCAGCACACACGCCAGCAGCAGGTCCTTCCTCACCCGGCACGCCCACAACGACCCCGCAGAGAGCGCCAGAAACAACGACTCCGTGTAGGCGCAGTTCAGA
>DASQVA010000084.1:0-21137 GCA_035641035.1 Rubrobacter sp.
GAGTTTCCAGAAGCCGTAGGATTGCCTGCCTACCGAGAGTACCATCGAGCGATGAGGTCGGGAAAATCCGTCCATTTCGAGGAATTCAACCCTTGGCTGGACATATGGGTAGAGATCAACGCCTATCCTTCCGAGAGCAACCTAGCAATCTACTTCAGGGACATAACCGAGCGCAAGCGGCACGAGGAGCAACTTGGCTACCAGGCCCACTTGCTTCAAAACATCCGAGACGCGGTCATGGCCACTGATGAGCAGTTCACCCTGACGGCCTGGAACACAGGCGCCGACGAGATGTTCGGCTGGAGGGCCGATGAAGCACTGGGTCGCAAGGTTTATGAGGTTGTTTGTTCGGAGAATAGCAAGGAGCAACTAGCCCAGGCCCTACAGGAAATATCCGACTCGGGACAGCGGCGCAGCGATGCGGTCAGGTATCACAAGGACGGCACGCCCATCTACGTTGAAGAGCTCACAATCGCCTTGCGAGGGGAGCAGGGTGAGATTACCGGTTACCTGAGCATCATGCGAGACCTTACCGAACGCAAAGAGAGCGAGCAGTTGCGGCGAAGCGAGATGCGGCTCCGCTACCAGGCATTCCACGACCTCCTGACCGGCCTGCCCAACCGCCAACTGTTCCTGGAGCATCTCCAGCAGGCCCTGAGACACACGGGGCGCACGAGAGAGCGCAAGGTAGCAGTGCTTTTTATGGACCTCGACAACTTCAAGGTCATAAACGACTCCTTGGGCCACGAGGCGGGGGACGTGCTGTTGACCACCGTGGCCGAACGCTTACGGGGCTGCCTGCGCCCCGAGAACACTTTAGCCCGCTTCGGCGGGGACGAGTTTACCGTACTACTCGAGGAGGTCGTGAACCCTAAAGAAGCGGTGCGGGTGGCCGAGCGGATTCTGGAGAGGTTCCGGGGCCCGTTCGTCTTGGAAGAGAGGGAGATCGTCGTCACAGCCAGCATCGGCATCGCTTTGGGTACCGCCAGCACGAAGAACCCGGAGGAGCTTCTTAGAGATGCTGACACGGCCATGTACCGGGCCAAGGGGCAAGGGTCCCCAAAGTACGCGTTTTTCGACCGGAGCATGTACGAGCGAACGCTTGCGCGCCTGAACTTAGAGAACGACCTGCGGCGTGCCTTGGCGAACGGCGAGTTCGTGGTCCATTACCAGCCGATCGTGAACCTCTATACCGGCGGGGCGTGGGGTGTGGAGGCGCTTCTCAGATGGCAGCACCCCGAGAAAGGCCTTCTGCATCCTTCTCAGTTCATTTCGGTCGCCGAGGAGACCGGCTTCATCGTGCCCCTAGGGAATCGGGTGATGGAGGATGCCTGCAAGCTGGCGAAAGAGTTGCAGCGGAGTCGTCCCCGTACTCGGCCGCTCCTTGCAGGCGTCAACTACTCGGCCAGGCAGCTTGAGCATCCCGATAGCACCCACACTGTTGAAGAGGTACTGCGGAGGACCGGGCTCCAACCGGGTTTGCTGCTACTCGACATCACCGAAACCGCCTACATAAGCGCAGCAGCGGCTCATAAGTCGAGCCTCGACCACCTGAAGGGGCTAGGGGCAAGCATCTCCATCGATGATTTCGGGATGGGCTACTCTTCGCTTTCGTACCTCAAGCGGCTACCGGCCGATATCCTTAAGGTGGACAAGTCGTTCGTAGCTGGGCTAGGCGAAGACGTCCAGGACACGGCGATAGTGCAGATGGTCATCGACCTGGCACACACGTTCGGCATGGAGGTCGTGGCTGAGGGGGTGGAGAGCAAAAAGCAGGCGCAGCAACTCAAGAAGCTGGGCTGCGACATGGCCCAGGGCTACTACTTCGCCAAGCCGATGCCTCCACAGGAGACGTTGACGTTCTTGGCTAGCTAACGTCCTAGCCAACTTTAGCCCTCTACGTCGAGCCGGGCCAAGGGAGCGACACCACCCAAGCGCCTGGTCTGCAAGGCCTCCCGTTCGTGCAGGGCCTTGTAGAGCCCTCGGGAGAGATGAGCCTCGTGGCGGGCGACCTTCTACAGGGTCTTCTCGTCCGGCAAGAGGCACTCCCGACTCATCCGCCCGAGATCCCGCTCGACCAGCACCGTCTCCAGATGTCCCTTCGGCTGCAAGCTCTCGAGCACGCCGTCGCGGTGTTCCTCCCGATCTTATTTCCTCTCTATGCCCGGGATGACCGGAGCGGGAGAGCGGATGCCATGTCTTGCGGCGTTCCAGCGTACGATCTTCTTACTTTCTTCGGTTATAGGTCCTCCCTTATTCATTGCCAGCCATTTACATCCCCTCTATACGCGTCAAAGAGCCACAGCAATCTCCTCAGAGTTTACTTCCGCTCCAAAGTCTTCTCCTTACGGTTCTCGTATAGCTTTTGGGAGCCAAGGATCAGCTCACTGCAGCTCGAACTTGACCTCCTCGCTACCGTCTGCCGCTAGGATGATGCGGAAACTGAGTGGTTTCTGCCCCTGTACACGACACGTTGACCTCGAACATCCGGTGCCAGTCCTCCGGGTCTCCATCTGGGATGGAGCCGTAGAGTCCGAGCCCAGCGTTGGCGACGAGGACGTCTACGGAGTCGAATCACTCGACCGCCCGGGAGACGAGCGCGCCGCAGGCGGTGGGGTCCGTGACGTCGGGACAGCGAGCGCTTCGCTCCCTCCCCGAGTTCCGCGGCGAGGTCCTTGAGGCAGTCCTCGCGGCGGGCAGCGAGGACGACGTCGCAACCTTTCTACGCTAATAAGCATGCTGTGGCCTTGCCGATGCCGCTCGAGGTGCCGCTCACGACGGCGTCTTGCCGGCCAGTTTCACGTCTCTCCCCTCAGGGCTTCCAATTGTTCGATGCGAATGATATGCCCGCTCAGGCGGTGTGCTGCGGGTGTGCAAAGGTAGCTTATCAACTCCGCCGGCTCTTCCGGCGGACGGAGCATCCCGAAGTCCCAGTAGCCGTGAAACATGCGGTGGAGCTGCTTGCCGATCAGGTCGGGTCCGAAGCCGCGGGACTCCTCTTGCATGCGGGTGTCTATGACGCCGGGGTAGACGCCCATGACGGCGATGTTGTACGGCTCGCCTTCGAGCGCCAGGACACGGGTGAGTTGGTCGAGGGCGGCCTTGGACGCGCCGTAGGCGGACATCCTGGCCAGCGGGTGCCTGGCAGCGGCACTCGAGACGTTGACGATGCGTCCCCAGTTCGCGGAGGCCATGCCGGGCATGGCCTCCCGAGCGCAGAGAAAGGCCCCGGTCAGGTTCACGTCGAGGACGCGGCGCCACTCCTCGGTCTCCGTCGCGGCGACTGGGAGCGGGACGCCGGGGGTGCCGGCGTTGTTCACGAGGATGGTGACCTCGCCGAGCCCGGTGCGGGTCTTCTCGAAGCAGGAGACGACCGAGTCCTCGTCGGACACATCTACGTGCAAGGGGAGGGTGGTGCCGCCGGCGGCGGAGATCTCGCCCGCTACAGAGGAGACCTCGTCTTCGGTGCGGGCGGCGAGGGCGACGGCGGCACCCTGACGAGCAAGAAGACGGGCGGTCGCCGCGCCAATGCCGCGTCCGGCGCCGGTCACGAGCGCCACGCGGCCCGCGTGTACCCTATCCCTCACGGGCTACATGATAACCGGCGCGCAGGTTCGGGGGGAGGTGAGATAGAATTGCTATCAAACAGCAAAAGGAGCCCGCACTTGTCCGACATACCCCTTTTCCCGCTAAACGTGGTGCTGATGCCGGGCGCGCCGCTGCCGCTGCACATCTTCGAGGACCGCTACAAGCAGATGGTCAACGAATGCCTGGAGCAGGAGAGCGAGTTCGGGATGGTCTTCGCTGACGAGTCCGGCACGAGGGACGTGGGGTGCACGGCCAGGATCGTCGAACTCGTGGAGCGCTACGAGGACGGGCGCATGCTGATCCTGGTCGAGGGCTCGCGACGCTTCAGGCTCAACAACGTTCTCACCGGCAAGCCGTACTATATAGGCGAGATCGACTTTTTCGAGGAGGAGGCCGAGGAGGACGCGAACGCCCTGGCCGAGGAGTGTATCGCCCTCTTGGAGCGGGTCGTCGAGGCGGCGACGGAGGGCTCGGTCGGCATAGAGATAGAGCCGCCCTACCGGAACCTCTCGTTCGCAATCGCCGGCCGCGTCGAGTTCGAGCCGGACACCCGCCAGCAGATCCTGGAGTTGACCTCGGAGAGGGAGCGCCTGGAGAAGGTGAAGGAGCTCCTAACGGCCGCCGCCGAGAGGCTCGAGCGCGAGCGTCAGGCCCGTGAGAAGGCCCAAACCAATGGGCACCTGCGCGCCGACTGGAGACCGGGGAGTTAGGCTTCAGGGACCACGATACAGGCTTCAGCAAGAGCGCCTCTTCTCGAGCAAGGACTACCGTAATGACGACCTCGATCGTCCCTTCTTCAGGCCAACGTCCCGGCCCCCAGCGTTACGAACGCAAAGCTGATACCTGAAGCCTGTATCGTGTAGCCCTCACTTCAGCTTCTTCTCCGCCTCTTTAGGCAGGTTCTGCTCGACCTCCTGGGGCAGGAGCTCGCGGACCTTCCGCAGGTTCGTCTGGTCTACCTTGTAGACGAGGGGTGCCCCGGCCAGGCCGTCTTCGCCGGCCGCAGCCTTGATGCGCTCCGTGAGGGTCTCCTCGACGAGCCAGGCCATCGAGGGTAGTACCCCGGCGACGATGCGCAGCCGGATACGGCCGTCCGCCTCGCCACGCTCGACGAGGTGCGGCGGACTCAGGTAGAGCTCCGAGGCCTCGTCCAAAGCGTTCAGCACCCGCGAGGCGGCCTCCGAGTCGAAGAGCTGCACCTCTACGTTAAAGCGCTGCTGGCCTGAGACGTAGTTGATCACTCCCTGCACCGCGCCGTTAGGCACGTAGCTCACCTCGCCCGAGAGAGACCGGATCTTGGTCATTCTAAGGCCAAGCTCCTCCACTATGCCCGAGAAGTCCTGTGGCTTTACGTGGATAAAGTCCCCGACGCTGTACTGCCCCTCGAAGACGATAGAGAACCCGGCGATGACATCGCGCAGAAAGCTCTGCGCTCCGAAACCGATAACAGCGGCTAGGATCGTGGCCCCCGCCACACCGGGTAGCGGGTTCTCGATAAAGATGCTCAGCACGACCAGCGCGACGATCGCGAAGATCACGTAGCGCAGCGCGTTGCGGGTCAGGGTGATCGCGGTGTCCTGCCGTTTGATGCGGGCTACCGCCTCCGCATCCAGAAACCTTCCCCGCCGGCGCCGCCAACGCAAGACCCGGGGTATCCCCCGCGTCAGGATGCGGTAGAAGATCAGCCCCAGAAACACCACTGCCACCGAGGCGACGACGTCGCCTATAAAGTCTGGGCTGATGAAGTAGTCATAGGTGCTGTCTAGAAACCCCCCGATGCCCTTAAAGATGGAGAGGGGTTCTCTCGCCGCATCTTTGGCTACCTCCTTGGCGTCGTCCGCGGCGCCGGCGAGGCCGGTCGTCTCCTCCTGGATCAGGGCGAGAAGCATGCAGCCATTAAAGTATCCTGGCCCGCCGGCTGCAAGCAGGGCTTACAAGGATCGGATACGAACGAGAGAGGTCCGAGCCCGAAGGCCCCGACCTCCCGTCAAAGTGGTCTGTTGTGGTGTCGAAGGGCGGTCGCCTGCGTGGACCTAGTACACCATCAGTACACCATCGTTACCGTCGCCTCGTCTCCGGCCCCAGGCCTGGTAGCCGGCGAGATACCGAGGCGACCCTCGATCCTGTCCGCGCCACCCTCGCGAAGACGACCCTGTAGTTGCTCTGGCCGTTGCAGTTGATGTAGTCTCGCTTTCGGCGCCCTGCGCCAAGGCCGAGGTGGAAGTTCGAGTGCCGTAGTCAGCAAGGCAAAAATCAACTTGAGCCACCGCGATGCTTCCTCCCTTGGCTCCCATGCCCGGTTACGGTGGGCGCTTGAGTCCTTTCACCCAACTATAGCGCGCCGTCCCCCGGTGTCGTTTACCCGTGGCGTTCGAGGGCGAGATCTATAAGGCGATCAAGGAGATCCTCGTAGGGGAGACCGCTGGCGGCCCAGAGCTCCGCGTAGACACTCGTGGGGGTAAATCCCGGGATGGTGTTGATCTCGTTGAGGAGCAACCGGCCCGTGCCGCGCTCGAGAAAGAAATCCACCCGCGCCATGCCGGCGGCATCCACGGCCTCGTAGGCGGTCGCCGCTACGCGCATTATCTTCGTGGCGGTCTCCTCGGGGACGTCGGCTGGGACAACGAGCTCCATCCCGCCTTCGAAGTACTTGGCCTCGTAGTCGTAGAAGCCCTCTTTCTTGATGACGATCTCGCCGGGCACAGATACTTCCGGGTTCTCGTTGCCCAGGACGGAGACCTCTATCTCCCGGGCGTCCACTCCCTCTTCCACGATGAGGCGGCGGTCGAACCCGGCCGCCGAGTCGAGGGCGGCCGCCAGCTCTCCGGTATCCTCGGCTCGGCCGATGCCGACGCTGGAGCCGAGGTTGGCGGGTTTCACGAAGCACGGGTACCCGAGGGAGCTCTCGATCTTATGGATCCAGACCTCCCTGTCCCGCTCCCACCCTTTGCGGGTGAGGCCGAGCCACTCGACCTGGGGGAGGTCGTGGTGGGCGAAGATCTTCTTCATGGTCGGCTTGTCCATGGCGACGGCGCTCCCGAGGACCCCACTACCCACGTAGGGGATCCCGGCGAGCTCAAGCATGCCCTGTATAGTGCCATCCTCCCCGTAGGGGCCGTGCAACACCGGGAAGACCACGTCCACCGAACCGAGCCCCACCGGCAACTTCTCCCCTGCAGGGACGGGGGGGTCGGAGGCGGTTGATCCGGAGATTTTCGCGCCGGAGCCGTCGGGCGGGTACCCGCTCCTCGATTCGAGCTCTTTCATCGGCTCGCCTGAGGAGATCCAACGCCCCTCCCGGGTTATGCCGACGGGCACGACCTCGTGACGGTCGCCACGCGCGAGCGCCTGCGTTATGGCGCGCGCGGAGGCCAGGGACACTTCGTGCTCCCCACTGCGGCCACCAAAGACGACCATCACCCGAACCAAAGCGCTGCTCCTCTGCACTCCACTGATTTATCCTAGCAGAGGCAGTGTCGAGCGGTCTAAGCGCTCTTCTGCTCGAACCCCAAGGCGTCCGCCTGCTCCCGCAGCGCGGCGGCCACGAACTCTATGTGCTCGTTGAGGTCGCCACCGAGTTCCTCGGCGCCGCGGACGATGTCCTCCCGGTTGACGGCGGCGGCGAAGGAGCTTTGCTTCATCTTTTTGCGCACGCTCTTGGCTTTCATGTTCTCAAGGCCCTCTGGGCGCATGAGCGCAACGGCGACGATAAAGCCCGAGAGCTCGTCGACGGCGTAGAGGGTCTTGGACATGGGGGTGTCGCGGGGCACGTCGAGGTAGTCGGCGTGGCCCTTTATGGCGTGGAGCACGTCGTCCGGGTAGCCCCTCTTCTCCAGCTCTCGGACACCAACCATCGGGTGCTCGGCGGGGGTAGGGTGCTTCTCATAATCCATGTCGTGCAAGAGGCCGGTTATGCCCCACTTCTCTTCGTCCTCGCCGAAGCGACGGGCGTAGGCGCGCATGGCGGCCTCGACGGCGAGCATGTGCTTGCGCAGGGAGTCACTCTCGGTCCATTCGCACATCAGGTTCCAGGCCTCTTCTCGGTTCAAATGTCTCCCTTCGATTGACAGGTTTCAGCTTGCTGTGGGCAGAAGGGTCTTCGCCCGTGCCCAAAACGTTGTTTCGCTAGGCTCTCCACGTACCGCTTTTTTCTAAACGAGGCGGCCAAATGCTTCCCTGATGCCTGTTCCTGATACCTATTCATCTTTGTACGAGACGTTTATGATGCCGCCGGGTGAGTTCGTCTGCTGGACGGAACGGGTGGTGTCCCTGGCGACCAGGACGACCTTGAGGTCGCCGTCGTGCCCGTCGCGCTTCTCGATGCGGCATTCCAACCGCTCCCCCGCGAGGTCGAAGGTGAAGCGCTCGGGGACCCGGCCGCTAAGGCCGTTCTGCGCCTGCCCCACGGAGCAAAGGCCGGTGAAGGTGGTCTTTGGGTCTCCTTCCAGGCGGATCACGACCTCAGGCCTCCCGCCTGGGTTCTGCCCCAAGGTAACCTCCGGCGGAGACAAATCCGTTGTGGTCTTCCGACCGTTCTGCGGAGAGGGGGTCGTGCCTCCCCCCGTCTTCCCGGTAGGGACTTCGGTCTCGTCACCCGGGCCGTCGTGCGGGTCGTCTGAGCAGGCCCCGACGAAGTGCAGGACCACGAGTAGCAGCACGGCTGCCGGCGCGATCGCCAGGGCTTTTACGGACTTACGGGGACCCACGAGCATCAATTCTATCCGACGGGATCGGCGCCTTCCGGCGGGTCTTCTCCGGCCAACTCCTTTGCCCGCAGGAGGACGGCGTCGAGCATTTCGGGCTTCAGGACGCCGGTGAAGGTGTTCTGTTGGGAGGGGTGGTAGCAACCGAGGAGGACGAGATCACCCACCGCTGCCTCGGCACCATGGCCGAACTCCGGCTTGGGTCTGAGTCCGAACAGGCGCAGGGCCACGTTCCAGGCGAAGGCGCCGAGGCAGACAAGGACCTTCGCGCCCAGTAGATCCAGCTCACGGGCGGCGTAGGGGAGGCAGGCGTCGCGCTCCTCGGGGGTCGGTTTGTTCTGCGGCGGGGCGCAGCGGACAGCCGCTGTGATCCAGAGGTCAGAGAGCCTCGCATCGTCCTCTACGGTGCGCGAGAGGGCCTTGTCCGAGAGGGCGGCGCGGTACAGCGCCGCGAAGAGGAAGTCACCGGAGCGGTCGCCGGTGAAGAAGCGGCCGGTCCTGTTAGCCCCATGGGCGGCCGGGGCCAGGCCGAAAACTACGATCCGGGCCTCCGGGTCGCCGAAGCCAGGGACCGGGCGCCCCCAGTAGGTTTCCTCGGCGTAAGCCGCCTTCTTCTCGCGGGCCACCCTCTCGCGCCACTCCACGAGGCGCGGGCAGCGGCGGCAGGAGACGACCTCGCGCTCTAGCACGGCTAGGTTCTCCCTTCGGTTATCCTTTCTCGTCGCGATCCCTACGCGCCGAAGCGGTTGAGCTTGAGGGCGTGACCCATGAGGTAGCCCATGATCTCCTCCGCCGGAAACACGCCGAGTGAGCCACCCGCGCACGCCCGCTCCCCGAAGCTCTCGGCGGTCGGCAACGTGTATGGTGAGTGGAGCAAGAACGGCACCCCGTGCCAGGAGTGGCTCCTCATCTTCGCCGGGGTCGCGTGGTCACCCGTTATGGCGAGGGCGTCGGGACCGAGATCCAGCAGGCTCGGTACCTGGGCGTCCACCTCCTCGATCACCGAGGCCTTGCGCTCGAAGTCCCCGTCCTCGCCAGCGGCGTCGGTCGGCTTGACGTGGACAAAGAAGTAGTCGTGGTCGTCCCAGCCTGCCTTCAGCGTCTCGAACTCGCCGGGTATACCTTCGCCCTCCTGGAGGATATGCATCCCGGCGAGGCGGGCCAGGCCCTTGTACATCGGGTAGCTGGCGATGGCGGCGGCGTCTAGCTCGTAGGTCTCTTCGAAGGAGGGGAGGGCCGGGTGCTTCCCGAAGCCGCGCACGAGGACGGTGTTCGCCGGGTGCTGGTCCGCAAGTATCTCGTCGGCCCGCTCGACGAAGGCGTTGGCGATCTGGGCGCTCTTCTGCGCCTCGGGGGAGTCTTCCGTCGGCTCGACAGGGAGTGGGTCGAGGCCGGTGCGCTGGGGGTCTGAGTCCGCGAGGGCGCCCGAAAGCCCCTCGCCCCTGAAGACGGCGACGGCCCTGTACTCCTTCTCGTGCATGACGAAGACCTCGACGCCGTCGAGTTTCAGGTTCTCGTTCAGGAGTTTGACGAGCCCCTCGCCTTTTTCGGAGGGGATGCGCCCCGCGCGGCGGTCCGAGATCTTTCCCAACTCATCTTTGGTGGCGAAGTTTATGCGGGCGGCGAGGTCGCTCTGGCCTAGGTCAAAGCCGACGCCCAGGGCGGAGAGCACGCCGCGACCCACCTGGAAGCGCAGGGGGTTGTAGCCAAAGAGACCGAGGTGGCCGGGCCCGCTCCCTGGGCTAACCCCGGCGGCGACGGGGCGCGAGAGCCCCACGTCCGACCGCGCGATGAGGGCGTCGAGGTTCGGGGTGGTGGCGGCCTCCAGCTCGGTGCGGCCGAAGGGGTCCATCGGCAGCCCGCCCAGGCCGTCCACGACGAGCAGCACGATCTTCGACTCGGTCTTGACCGACAGCTCGCGCATGAGGTTGAGATCCAATCCAGCTTCCTTTCCCGGAAACGTTGCCTTTGCGACCCGCGCCGGAAGTCTAACAAAGAGGGTCTGTATAATCTCCGCGTCGAGTGAGCATTTGGGGAGGCCGGGGATGAAGATAGAGACGATAGACCTGAACTTCATGGGCACCAAACAGGTCATAGCCTCCTTCTTGCTGCTCGACGAGGGTGGAACCTCCGCTGCCCTCGTCGAGACCGGGCCCACGACTTGTCTCGACCGCCTCACGAACGGCCTGAAGGATCACGGCGTCTCTCCGGAGGACGTGCGCGAGGTGTTCTTGACACATGTACACCTGGATCATGCGGGGGCTTCGGGGCGCCTCGCGGAGATCTTGCCGAACGCGACCTTCTACGTGCACGAGCTCGGCTACCCGCACCTGGCCGATCCCTCGAAGCTCGTGAAGAGCGCCACCCGCATCTACGGCGAGAGGATGGACGAGCTCTGGGGCGAACCTCGCCCCGTCCCGGAGAACCGGCTTGAGGTTCTCCGAGATAGCGAGGAAGTCGAGGCCGCCGGGGGTTTACTCGTCGCCCACGACACGCCAGGACACGCCTACCACCACCTCGCGTACCTTGAACCTGATTCCAGCGCGCTCTTCGCCGGGGACGTCGCGGGGATACGGCTGCCGGGACAGTCCTACGTCCGCCCGCCGACGCCGCCTCCCGAGATGGACATCGAGGCGTGGATAGGGAGCATAAACAGCATCCGGCGGATAGACCCGGCGAGCCTCTGGCCCACCCACTTCGGTAGCTACGGCGACGTGGGGCGGCACCTGGGCGAACTGGAGCAGCGCCTGCAGGACTGGTTGCTCTTCGTCGAGGGGCAGATGGACGAGGGGACGGAGCGCGAGGAGATCGCCGAGCAACTAAAGCTCAAGGGTGACGCTGAGATGATCGCCGAGGGGGCCGAACCTGAGGAGTCCCAGCACTACGACCTCGCCGGCACCTACCCTATGCTCACCGACGGCCTCATGAGGTACGTCACCCGGCGGCGAAAGGACGATTAATGAACCAATGGTGGTCTCCAGCTCGCGCTTGAACCCCACCGTCTGACGCTGTCACTACAACTGCACCGCAACCGTAACGAAGGAGCAAAACTTACTCCTAACGAAGCTCCTCGATCAGCTCGACGCGTTGTCGTCGTCCTGTCCCACCCCTCACCTTGGCTCCCCCTCGCTCTGCGACGCCGCGGAGGTTCCGACCAGTTCCGTGGGAGGAGAAGGATGTTGCAGAGAGGGATCTGCGGCTGGTTTGAGCCTGCTCAAGGAGGTGGGCGAGCTACTACCTTACCCGACAGCTTTGTTTGGTCCATGAATCGCGGACATTGTGGCGAGATTTGTATTAGCAGAATGATCGGTTTTTCGAGGTGTACCGGTGCACTTCGGGTTATGAGGGGGGCATCAAAAATTCAACCGCAGTGTCAACCACCCGCATGAGCAATGAGGACGCTAACTCGCATTTGCATACAAAGATAGGCCGGAGCCTGGAGCAGGCCCGCACGGAGCGACACCTCCACCTCTGGCGGGTTGAGGAAGCGACCAAGATCCGGGCCAGGTACCTCCAAGACCTGAAGCGCGAAGAACTTCGACGTGTTGCCCGCCGTCTACGTCTTGGGTTCCCTGAAGACCTACGCCGACTACCTGGAACTTAACGGGAGTCGCTCTCCCGGCAGCTCAAGAACCGGCAGGCGTCCCTGCAACAAGAGCAAGACCCGGCGACGAAGAGCCGATAAACGTCGAGCACAGCGGATCCTTGGCCGTCCTCGCCCGTCTGCGCGAGCGTCTTGGCCCCTGACGCCCGCGCGGACGACGAAGACGTTGCCGCCCCGGCAACGGTCCCCGGTCGTGGTCCCCGCCTGTACCTGAGCCTGGGGCGGTCATGATCCGCGTTCTCGCGGTGGCCCTCACGACGATTCTCGGGGGAGGGGCCCAACCTGCGGTCTGCGAGGTAGGCAAACCGGCGATCCCCGAAGCTCCCTCCCAGATGGCCTTCTCTAACGATGTGCAAGATGGAAGAGACGGCGGAAGAGACGATGGACGCGACCAAGACTACAACGGCAAGTACGCCCGGCCCGAGGAACATGCCCTATCATCGGATGAGGAAGACGAAAAAGGGGAGAAAGAGGTGAAAGTTCAGGGGAAGAAAAGCGATCAGGGCGACGAGGACGATGTCCGCCCGGAAGTGACCAGCGACGTAGCGATCAACCTGCCGGCGCCAAGCACCGCGGCGGCTGGTGCCTCGTTAATGGCCGCCGCCTCCGCCGCGACGAGCTCGCCCGTCGCCTCCCCTGCAGACGCCTCATCCACGGCCACCGACCCGGCGTTCAGCGCGCCCACCGCCGTGCCCTCCGCAACCACGCCGGAGTCCGCGAACCCCAGCGTCGTGCCGAGGCCGGCGGCCGAGCCAGCCGCAGTCCGGCCCGTGCCGGTCGCCGGGTCGCCGGACTGCGCCGGTCAGTCGAGAGCAGGTGGCCTCGACGGAACGCGGCTCGCCGACGGTATCTTCAGCAAGGTGCGGAACGCCACGACCTTCGCCCGGTAGAACCCGCTTCTCGGTACGGCGGTGGCCGAGGCGGCGTGCGGCTGGTTCTGGGGAGCTCGGTCTTCTGCTCTACTAGCCGTTCTTGACGGCCCCGACGACCTCTTGGAGACCTTGCTTGGCGTCGGAGAAGAGCATCATGGTCTTATCCTGGTCGTAGAAGAGAGGGTTATCCACGCCGGCGAAGCCAGGGCTCAAGGAGCGTTTGATAAAGATGATCCTCTCCGCTTGCTCCACGTCGAGTATCGGCATGCCGCTTATGGGGGTGTCCTGCTCCGGGTCGTTGGCGGCCGGGTTCACCACGTCGTTGGCGCCGACGATGATGACGGCGTCGGTGTCGGGGAACTCGGGGTTTATGTCTTCGAGGTCGTAGAGTTTGTCGTAGGGGACGCCGGCCTCGGTGAGGAGGACGTTCATGTGCCCCGGCATCCGGCCAGCCACAGGGTGGATGCCGAAGAGGACCTCTTTGCCCTCGGCTTCGAGGGCCTCCATCAGCTCGCGCATTGGTCCCTGGGCCTGGGCTACGGCGAGGCCGTAGCCGGGGACGATGACGACCTTCTGGGCCTCGTCTGAGAGGTACTCGCCGACCGCCCCGGCGCCAACATCGTTAACGTCGCGCTCCTCCTGGTCCTCCTTGCTCCCGCCCCCCGAGGCGGCGATGCCCGCGAAGATGATTTTGCCGAGTGGACGGCCAAGGGCGCTCGACATCAAACGCGTGAGGATGGTGCCGGACGCCCCGACGATGGTGCCGCCGATGATAAGGATGTAGTTCTCGAGCACGAACCCCGAGGCCGCCGCCGCGAGCCCGGTAAAGGCGTTGAGCAAGGAGATTACGATGGGCATATCCGCCCCTCCTATAGGGATGACGAGCAGGATGCCCAGGATGAGCGAGGCGACGAGCACAACGACCACTGAGGCTACGGGGGAGAGCGCAGGGATGATTGCCCCGCTCGAGATAGCGTTCGCCGCCAGGACGAGGATGCCGCCGAAGAGGAGGGCGTTGACCACCTGTTGCAAGGGGAAAGAAACCGAGCCGGTGAAGGCGAGCTCCTGAAGCTTCGTGAAGGCGATGACGCTCCCAGCGAAGCTGACCGAGCCTATGAGGATGGTGAGCGGGACCGTTATCGCGGCGACGAGGCTCTCCCCGCTGCCCACGGTTTCGGCGTGGTAGAACTCCGAAAGAGCGATCAGGGCCGCCGCCCCGCCGCCGAGGCCGTTGTAGGCGGCGACCATCTGGGGCATCGCTGTCATCTGCACCCGCTGGGCCGAGACAGCGCCGATCACCGACCCGATCAGGACTGCGGCACCGATCTCGAGCAGGCTCTGGAACTCGATCACGAACAGCGTCGCAATAAGGGCTATGGTCATGCCGACGGCGGCGAGGGTGTTGCCGGAGCGGGCCGTCTCGGGTTTGCGCAGGCGGCGGATGCCGACGATGAACAGAGCGGCAGCCGCGAGGTAGGCCAGGAAGGTAGCTACCTGCAAGGGATCAGCTCTCTCTCTTTTTGACCTTCGGCGCCGGGGGCCGGAACATCCCGAGCATACGGTTGGTCACCCAGAACCCGCCGACCACGTTCGCCGCCCCAAAGACCACTGCGACGAATCCGACCACCCTTATGATGGAATCGTTAGCTTCGGCCAGCGTGATCATACCCCCGACCAGTATGACGCCGTGGATGGCGTTCGTCGCGCTCATGAGCGGCGTGTGAAGCAGGTTCGGGACCCGCGATATCAGCTCGAACCCCAGGAAGGCGGCTATCACAAAGATGGCGAGTTGCGCCAGTAGCTCCTGCAAACCTAGCTGGCCTCGCTCTCTTCTTTATCGTTCTGCAGCGCTTCGCGGGTGGCCTCTTGGCGGACCTCGCCTTCGTGGACGATGCAGGTGGCGTTCATGATCTCGTCCTCGAAGTCCAGCGCGAGTCGCGGGTCCTTCTCATCTTTGTCCTCTGCCTGGTCCTCTGTGATGTGCCCGATCAGGTTGTACATGTTGCGCGAGTATAGCTGGCTCGCGTGGATTGGCATGCTGCTCGGCAGGTTAACCGGCCCGAGTATCTTTACCCCTTTGTGCTCGACGGATTCCCCCGGCTCCGTGAGCTCACAGTTGCCGCCACTCTCGGCCGCGAGGTCCACGATCACAGAGCCGGGCTTCATCGACTCGACCATTTTCCGGTCCACGAGCTGCGGGGCCGCCCTGCCCGGCACGAGCGCCGTGGTGATGACCACGTCCATCTCCCGTATGCGCTCCCGCACGAGCTTCTGGTCCTCCTCCAGCTTCTCCTGCGACCAGCCCTCGTCCTCGCCGGTTTCTTCCCTATCCTCCACTTCGCCCTCCACGATGTACTCGTCGCGCGGCGGCTCGGCGAAGGAGTAGAATCCCAGAGAGGTCATGAGCTTGCTGAAGCCCTGCGGCTCGTACTCTACGTACTCGTCTTCTTGCTGGTCATCTTCCGTCTCGTCTTCCGAGTCGATAAACGTCGCCCCGAGCGACTGCGCCTGCTCCTTGGTCTCGGGCCTGATGTCATAGGCGAAGACCTCGGCCCCGAGTCGATTCATGATGGCGATGGCCTGCAGCCCCGCGACCGCTACCCCGAAGACCATCACCTTCGCCGCCTTGGTAGTGCCGGCCGCGGTGGAGAGCATGGGGACGTACTTGCCTAAAGAGTTCGCGCCTATGAGCGCGCACTTGTAGCCGGCTATGGAGCCCATGGAGGAGAGCGCGTCCATGCTCTGCGCCACGCTCGTGCGCGGGACGGCCTCGTTGCTGAAGACCGTTACCCTCGCCTCGGCGAGCTTCTTTACTAGCTGAGGGTGCTGCGGGCCGTTTAGGAAGCAGACGAGGACCTGGCCCTCGCGCAGGTCTTCGATCTCCTTCTCTTTAGGCTTCGCGACCTTGACGATGAGATCGGCCTCGGCGTAGACCCCTTCGGCCTCAGGGACGACTTGCGCGCCGGCTTGCTCGTAGTTCGCGTCGAGGTTGTAGTCGCGGCCTGCGCCGGACTCTACGAGCACCTCGAAGCCGTCCTTCACGAGCCTGGTGACCGTCTCGGGCACGAGCCCGACCCTCTGTTCCCCCTCGGCCGTCTCCCTGGGCACTCCGATCTTCACGCCGGGGATTATAGCGTCGGGAGCGGAATCGCGCTCCCGCGGGCGAATCGTTACCAACAAAACCCCTTTCTGTTACCGAAATGCCACCGGATGGCAGTAACTTTCAACTATCGACCAGAGAAACGAACCGAGAAAGGGGGGTCGAGGGAGATGAAGAAGATGTGGACCGGATACATGACGAGGTTGCTGACGGCAGTCGTGACGACCGCGGTCGTGTTCGTTGGGCTCGGCCTCATGGGGTACGTCCTGTTTGTCGGGGGCGAAGCTGCCTCCGCCGACACGCTTGTGAAGGCCCCTGCCGAGGTCGTTGGTTCCGACGCTCCCATGAAGGCGCGGCTGGCGGACCTCGCGGAAGCTACGGCCGAGGCAACGAAGGCCGTGGTCGAAAAGGTCCAGGGTCCTAGGGCCGAGGCGCCGCAAGACGAGGCCCTCAAGCTGACCGTCCCTGAGATGAAGCGCGTCGACGGTGTACCGGTCTACGACGTCGCGCCGGCCGGGTACGAGAAAGCCCTCCACGACGGCGCGGTCCACGTCAAGGGAACCGGCATGCCCTGGCAGAGAGAGGCCAACGTGTACATCGCCGGCCACCGCATCGGCTTTCCCGGTACCAAGAGCCACCTTGTCTTCTGGGACCTCGACAAACTGGAGAACGGTGACGAGGTCATCCTGACCGACGCCAACGGCACCCGCTACACGTACGAGGTCTTCAAGAAGTTTGAAGTCGACCCCGACGCCGTTCGCGTCCTGCGACCCTTCAAGGGCAAGAACATAGTCAGCCTCCAGACCTGCACCCTGCCCGATTACAAAGAGCGGCTCATCGTGCAGGCGGAGCTGAAGGACGTAAGCTAGAGCGGGTTCCGAGGGGACGGCGTCACCGATGCCGTCCCCCTCCTATTTCTTCGACTTCTTGGGAGATCTAAACTCGGCGGCGAGGTGGTCTATGGGCTCTCCGCCCCGGAGGTGGCGCTCGACGATCTCCGGCACGTCGCTCTCGGCGAGGCCCAGGTACCAGGTGCCCGAGGGGTAGACGATGGAGTTGGGGCCATGTTTGCAGAGGCCAAGGCAATCCACGCAGTCCACGCGGACCTCCCCGTTCATGCCGACCGCTCGCAGCCCACTCTTGAACGCGGCGCGGACGTCTTTCGAGCCTCGCGTCTTGCAGTCTCCGCCGTTGCAGACGAGCACGTGGGCCTCGTATTCCCTGACCTTCGCGGCCGGCTTGACCCGCGACAGGGTCGCGAGCACGCCGTTCTTGGCTGTGCCCTTCTTTTTGGACTTCTTGCCCTTCTTCGGGATGACTTCCTCCGGTGTTTCCGTGGCTTACGCTGCGCGGGGCTCTCGCGGGTGCTCTACGTAGTAGGCGGGTGACCGAGGTTGATGGGTGCAATATATCACCCCGGGTGGCGGGACGGTATGATGGTCGGTATGAGAGTTCACGGGGCATCGTGGGAGGGGCGGGGTTGAGCCGGTACTCGGTCGTTGACGTGGGATCGAACACCATCCACCTCCTGGTCGGGGAGGTGGATGGGGGCGCCGTCCTGCCCGTGACCGGCGAGAAGGTCTCGGTCCGGCTCGGGGCCGGCGTGGAGAAGACTGGCCACCTCGCCGGCGAGCGCCTCGCGCTCGCCGCGGAAACGATAACCCTCTTCGCCAGAATAGCCGCCCTGAACGGTGCGCCTTCACCAGAGATCCTCGCCACGAGCGCGGTCCGCGATGCGGAAAACGGGCACGAGCTGGTCGAGCGGGTGCGAGAGGGAACGGGGCTGAAGATGCGTCTTATCTCCGGCGAGAAAGAGGCGGAGCTCGGTTTCCGGGGCGCCCTCTCTGCGGTCCGGCGCGAAGGACAGGTGCTCGTGGTCGACCTGGGTGGCGGGTCCGCGCAGCTCGTCCTCGGCGAGGCTTCGCAGGGACCCGAGAGGCAGGTCTCGCTGCCGCTCGGCACCAACCGCTCCACTGAGCGGTTCGTGGACGCAGATCCACCGACGGACGAGGAGCTGGCGGTGCTGAGCGAGCACGCGCCGCAGCTGCTGCCGGATTGGGACGTTGGTGGGGCAGAGGTTGTGGCGGTCGGTGGCTCGGCGCGGGCCATGATAAAGATCACGCGGGACAGGCTCACAGTCAAGCGGTTGTGGCGTTTGTCTGAGGAGATCCGCGAGCGTCCTTCAGGGGTGCTCGCGCGGGAGCAGGGGCTTGCGCCGGAACGGGCCAGGGTTTTGCCGGCGGCGATCACCACGCTCGCGGCGGTTCTGGAGCACTTCGGTAAAGATGAGTTGATCGTGGCGCGCGGGGGCATCAGGGAGGGAACGTTGCTCGCGCTCGCGGAGGGGAAGAGAATATGACTGATGTAGCGCGCAGGCCGAGCCTTTCCGACCCGTCGCTGTACATAAACCGGGAGCTCTCGTGGCTGGGTTTCAACGACAGGGTCCTTGAGCAGGCCCGCGACGAGCGGCACCCGCTGCTTGAGAGGGTGCGTTTCGTCGCGATCTCCGAGACCAACCTCGACGAGTTCTTTATGATCCGAGTCGCGGGTCTGCAGCAGCAGGTCGCCTCCGAACTTCCCAACCCCATCCCCGACGGCATGACCCCGGAAGAGCAGCTACTGTGCATCCGTCAGCACACGGAGGGGTTCTTCGAGGAGCGGCGCAGGATACTCAACAAGGAGCTCATCCCCGCCCTGGAGGAGGAGGGGATCAAGCTGGTCTCCCACCGCAAGGTCCGCGCGGCCGAGCGGCGGGAGCTCAGGGAGAGGTTCGTCCGGGACATACTGCCGATCCTGACGCCGCTGGCCATTGACCCGGCGCACCCCTTTCCGCACATCTCTAACCTCTCGCTGAACTTGCTGGTGGTGATCGAGGACGGCGGACGGCGGGTGATGGCCCGGGTGAAGGTGCCGACCACGATAAACCGCTTCATCCGCCTGCCGGACGAGGACCGCGGGTCCGACCGGGAAGCCGACGGGCGGGCGGAGATGCGGTTCGTGCGGGTCGAGGAGATCATCGCGGCGAACCTGGACGAGCTGTTCCCCGGAAAAGAAGTCGCGGCAAGCTACGTTTTTCAGGTCACGCGCAACGCAGACTTCGTGATCGAGGAGGACGAGGCTTCGGACCTTTTGCAGGCGATAGAGGATGAGATAGAGGGCCGCTGGTTCGGCCAGAGCGTGCGGCTCGTGGTCTCCGACGAGATGCCCGAGGACCTGCGCGAGTGGCTGGCGTCCAACCTCAAGCTCGGTGAGAACTCCGTCTTCGCCGCCCCCCACCCGATAGGGCTCGCCGACCTGGAGGGGCTCACGCACCTGGACCGTCCCGATCTACTCTACCTGCCGCTCACGCCGCGGGTACCGGCCGAGATCCGGGGTGCGCGCTCGATCACCCAGGCGATCCGCAACGGCGACATCCTGCTCTACCACCCCTACGATTCGTTCACCCCGATAGTGGACTTCGTCCGGGCCGCCGCCAACGACCCCGAGGTGCTCGCCATAAAGCAGACCCTCTACCGCGTCGGCTCCAACTCCCCGATAGTGGAGGCGCTCTCTGAGGCGCGCGACGAGCTGACGCAGGTGGCGGTCCTCGTCGAGCTGAAGGCGCGTTTCGACGAAGAGCCGAACATCACCTGGGCGCGCCAACTCGAGGCGCGGGGTGTACACGTCGCCTACGGCATCGTCGGCCTGAAGACGCACGCCAAGATCAGCCTGGTCGTGCGGCGCGAGGGCTCCGGTCTCAGGCGCTACGTCCACCTTGGTACGGGCAACTACAATCCAGGAACAGCCCGCGTCTACACAGACTTCTCCTACTTCACCGACGACCCGAAACTGGCCGAGGACGGCTCGGATTTGTTCAACCACCTGACCGGCTACTCTGAGCAGGAGGGGTATCACGATCTGCTCGTCGCCCCCACGAGCCTACGCGAGGGCCTCGCGCGCCTGATCGAGGAGCAGACCGGGAAGGCCAGGGCCGGCGAGGCGGCGCGCATCACGTGCAAAACCAACTCGCTAACGGATCCGCAGATGATCGAGCTTCTCTACGAGGCGTCGCAGGCCGGGGTGAAGATCGACCTGATCGTGCGCGGCATTTGCTGCCTGCGTCCCGGCGTCGAAGGGGTGAGCGAGAATATCAGGGTCGTCTCACTCGTCGGGCGATTTCTGGAGCACGCGCGCATCTTCGTCTTCGCCGACGGGGAGGACGAGCAAATCTACCTCGGAAGCGCCGATCTGATGGAGCGCAACCTCGACCGGCGCGTCGAGACGACCTTCCCCCTACGCGAGAAGCGCCACCGCGAGAAGATCCGCCGCCTCCTCGATCTTCAGCTCTCAGACAACGCCAACGCCTGGGAACTCGGTCCCGACGGCACCTTCGAACGCCTGCGCCCCAACGACGGCGAGGAGCCGCTAGACAGCCAGGCGGTCCTGCTCGAAGAAGGCTTCTAGTCTCGGAAGATGCCGTCCCGGCGTCGCTATGTACCTTTATTGCTAGCGGTCGGTGGCCATGATACATTGTCGGCCCCGTTCTCGAGAATCTTCGTGAACGGCATCGTGGTGAGCTAGCGAGACGAGGGGCGAGTGGCAGTAAACCAGAGCAGAGGGTCATCCGGAACGAAGAGGTCTTCCCGCGCGAGATCCTCCGGCCGCACACGGCGGGCCAAGCGTTCCTTCACCGATCATCAGGAGATAGAGTGGCAGTTCGACGTCGCCGAGGTCGAGCCCGTCGAGAGCTGGCTCGGGCACCACTTCTCTGGTTCCGACCTCGTCGTCGCGCCTGATTCCACCGAGGAGATCACCGATACCTACTACGACACTGAAGACTGGCGCTTCTACCGCGCCGGCTACGCGCTGCGCGTCCGCAAGACGGGCGGTGAGGTCGAGTCCACCATGAAATCCCTCTCTCCTGCTGAGGGAGCCCTCCGGCGGAGACGCGAGATCTCCGAGCCCCTCAAAGACGACAAGCCCGCCACTCTGCGCAAGGCCCCTGGTCCCGTCGGCGAGCGCTCGCGGGCGCTCACAGGCGACCACGAACTACGCCAGATGTTCAAGATACTGACCCGCCGCCAGAAGTTCGCGCTCCTGCTCAAGGACACAACCGACGCGTCCTCGAACGGCGCCCCCGGCGAGGCCAACGGCGAGGCCAACGGCGGAGACCAAAGCGGCGTCCGCCTCGGCGAGGTCCTGATCGATGACTCTGAGATACCACTCAACGAGGAAGAGGAGCCGACGCGTCTGAGGCGCATCGAGGTCGAGGCGGGTTTGGGGGCCGCCCC
>DASQVA010000085.1:0-18841 GCA_035641035.1 Rubrobacter sp.
CGAACCCCACCCCCCTAGAGGTGCTGCTTACCGAGCGCGTCGTCGCCTCGTGGCTCCTGCTGGAAATCCTGGAGGCCTTCGTCTCCTTGCAACTGAGTCGGGGCGTACAGAAATACGTCTCCCCCACTTACCTGCACCAGATGGCGAAGCTGTTGGAGAGTGTCCAGCGGCGCTATCTCCCTCCATACAAGCACTCGCCCGGGTGCGCAAGCTCCAGAGCAACACACCGGGCATACAGGTCAACACCCAGGTAAACGTGTTGCGCTGAGCGACTTGCGAACGTGCCACGCTGCCTCGGTCACGCGACGCGGAAGTAGCAGAGAAGCTCACAAAGTCCATGACCGGCAAACAGCTGGACAGGAAGAACGAAAGCCGAAGTGCCAGGTGACGAATGGCGAAGAACTAATCGCTGACGGAAATGTCGCCCTCAGAATCGAACGAAAGAGGCGAAAGAAGGTGGAAGAGATCGGCTATCCGAATCTTGCAGAGCAATCACCGAGAAAACCAAGGTGGAAGCCTTGGGGTTGGCTAGCACAGTTCGACAGAAAGGAGCAAACATGACCACCGAACACCAGTCGACGCAGTTGGAGGAAACCTACGGGCAGCTTCTCGATCAAATATGGGAGGTGCTCTCTGAACCGGCCCGTACCGTCCTCAGAGAGGCGCAATCGGCAGCTTACGCAGAAAACATGGTGCACAACTACTGCTACCAGCCGGAGGAGTACGACGAGGCCATGGAGAAGATGCGTCTCGCCGCCGCCGAGCTCCCCGATTCCGAACACGGACTGCTCGCAAAGGTCTGGCGTGCTGCCCTGGCCGCTGCCGCCTCCATAGACGCCGACGACTACGAGACGATTGCCGTACACAAAGTGTACTCGGGAAATCTTCATTGGTTCTACAGGATGCAATCCGGCATGGTCGAAGAGACCTTATCGGAGAAGACGCGGGTGAAAATGGAGGCGGAGCGCCAGAAGGACCTAGCGGAGCGGGAACCGGAAGACCTGTCGGATCTCCCGTTCTAAAGTGAACACCAGCAAGTCTACCGAGAGGCCGCCCCGACCCTGCGTAAGGCGGCACCTGGACCGCGCAGCGGCGGCACGGGACAGCCTCGACGTCTCCTCTACCTCTTCGCCGTCCTCTTGGACCAGGTGGCCGAGGAAGAGGAGGCTCTCGTAGCAGGCGCAGGGCGCTCTTCGGTGGATGAGTGCGTGGGGTGCGCTAGACTCCTGGTGTCCACAGTAGCATCCTTTCTCTGTGGGCCGGGCCCCGGGGAGCTGCAACTCCGGCGGGGCCATCTTCTTCTCAGCACCAGTAGCCTACCACTTGTGTTGTTTAACGTAAACTTATGTTGTACAGTATTCGCGTAGAATCACGGACGTGGAGGTAGACGTGGACAAGCTGCAAGAACTGCGGATCAACCAGGGCCTCAGCCAGAGACGCTTGGCTGAGTTGGCGGGCGTTTCCAATACCAGCGTGTGGAAGATAGAGCAGGGCGGAGGTGCCAACCCAGCCACGCTCAAGAAGCTGGCCGATGTCCTAGGGACACGTCCAGTAGATCTCCTCAAGATAAGCCGCTAGGCTATGCCGAACACGAACGGTCATGGCCCCGAGTCGGAGCGAGTCGCCCTCTGCCTACGCGTGAGCTCCGAGGAGCAACGGGACCGGGAGACTATCAAAATACAGCGCGACTTCTTGAAGGAATACTGCCGCCTCTACGGCTTGGATGTAACGGGTGTGTACGCTGACGACGGCGTATCGGGCACGATCCCGCTACACGAGAGGACGGAGGGCAGGCGGCTCCTGGAAGACGCCAGGGAGGGCAAGTTCCAGACAGTGCTCCTCTACCGCCTCGACCGACTGGGAAGGTCGCTACTCGTTATCGTGGAGGCCCACGACCGCCTCCAGAATGCAGGCGTGGCGCTGCGCTCTGCCACGGAGCCCATAGACACCTCCACCCCATCGGGTCGTCTTATCTTTCAGATGCTCGCCAGCTTCGCGGAGTACGAGCGTGAGACCATCCGGGAGAGGACGCGGGCCGGTCTGCACCGGGCGTTTCGGGGCGGCCGGCACTTCGGGGTCGCCCCCTACGGCTACCGTGCGGACGAAGACGGCCTCCTCCAGATCGTGCCGGAGGAAGCCGATACGGTCCGCGAGATCGTCGCGAACGTCGCGGGAGGCTCGACGTTGTACGCGGAAACCAAGCGCCTCAATGATCTCGGCGTCCCGACCCCGGGGTGGCGCTACGGCGGCCGGGAGAAGCGCCCGGGCTCCCGGCTCTGGTCCGTCACGACGGTGTCCAACATAGTCCGGCAGACCGCCTACTCCGGCATCCACGAGGTGAAGGTGAACGGCGGAAAGTACGTCATAGAGCAGGTGGTACCGGCCGTGATCGAGCCGAAACTCCAGGAGCGGGCAAAGACCACGCTCGCGGAGAACAAACGCTACCCTGAGCGGGATAACGACCGCAAGTACCTGCTGCGAGGGCTCGTGAAGTGCGCCGTGTGTGGTTACGCCTGCACCGGGCACCCCGCGACCAGAAGAGGCAAGAAGTACTATTACTATCTCTGTCGGGCCAGCAGGACCAACAACTTCGGCGCAGGACGTTCCCACAAGCCGCCGTACGTGAGCGCAGGGTGGCTAGAGGATCTGGTGTGGACCGACGTGCGTCGCTTCCTACAGGACCCGGGCGAGGTCCTAGAACGGGTGCGGCAGCAAAGCGGGAGCGACAACGATACCGCAGCCCTCGAGACGCGCTGCGAGGAATTAGGTCGACGCCTAGCTACCAGACAGACCGAAAAGGACCGCTACGTCAGGGCCTACGCGCAAGGGCACATCTCCGAGGAAGAGTTGGACGTGTACTTGACCGACCTCAAAAACCAGACCGACAACCTCCGGCTCCTCCTAGAGTCGGTCGAGGTAGACCTGTCGCACAGGCGCGAGCGGGCGACGCTCACCGACACTACCCACGCTTGGCTGCTCTCGCTCCGCCAACGAGTCGCCGAAATCGAGGAGAACACGCCGGAGGCGTTCCGGGAGCGTAGGCAGCTCGTAGGGCTCCTCGTGCAGTCGATCTCGGTAGGCAAGCGCGAAGAGGACGGGCGCACCGAGATTCAGATAACCTACCGATTCGGGCCGCCCTCCACGTCTGAGGCACCAGAGCAAGATAGGTCTATGGTTCATATTAAGAACGGCAGTTTATCGTAGAGAACGAACCGTTCGAAGTCCGGGTAGAACTCACTTGTGGTAACAGGGCTGCGGGAGAAGGAGGCGAGCGGTTCCTTGCCCTCCTCGCCCTTGCCGGGCTGGTGCATCGTGATCCGGACGCTCTCCTCGTCGAACTCGATAACGTTGTAGGAGGGCGGCATCGTGCCGCGGACCCTCATGCTCGATACCGTGCCCGAGTGCACGATCCTCACCCCGGAGATGCTCCAGACGTAGGGAACGTGACGGTGTCCGGAGAGGACCATATCTATCTTGAGCTCGCGCAGGATCGCCATCACGTCCCCGGCGTCTCGCAGGTTGTTCACGTCGCGCCCCGTGCCGGGTACGGCAAGGATGTGGTGGTGGATCATGAGTACCCGCGGCCCCTTGTCCCAGCCGCGAAACTCCGAATCCAACCAGCCGTAGTGCTCGCGACCCACTTCGCCCTCGTCGAGGTCGGGCTTTGTCGAGTCCAGGGCGACTATCTTCGCCACGCCTTCCGGGACGGAGATCTCGACGGACCTCTCCCTTATGCCGAAGAACTCCTCGAAGTGGCGGTAGCCGACGTTCTTGGCGTCGTGGTTGCCCATCGCATAGACGACGTTCGGGCACTCTAGGCGGTCAAGGTAGCCCTTAGCCTCCTCGAACTCCCAGCGGTAGCCTTCCATAGTGAGGTCCCCTACCACGGCCACGAGGTCAGGCTCCAGTGCGTTGGACTCCTCGATGGTGGCCTCCAGCAGGTCCTGACGAAACAGCCCCGAACCCACGTGTACATCGGACATCTGGACGATCCGCACGGTTGCGCTCCCTCTTGGATTCTATCCGGCCAGCGCCACCACTATACACGGAGTGGATCGAGGCGCGAACGCCCGGTCTACGTCTGTTGCAGACGCAAGCAGGACAAAAGGACGTGCCCCAAGGGACCGAGTTGGAACGCCGATAGACTAGAGAGGCTCGTGGCACTCCGTGTGGAGTCTCTGTTACAAGACCCCGACGCCGTGCGACTGAAGCTTGACCACGCTATAGAGGAAGTGTCTGCGGCAGATCCAACACCGTGGTTGCGCAAGATAGAGGAATGTAACCGTAGACGAGCGGCGTACCAGGACCAGCAAGCAGATGGATTAATGACCCGCGAGGAATTGAGGGGCAAACTCGATACACTGGCGCAAGAGAGGGAGTTTGCCACCAGCAGGCTTAAAGATTCATCTGAACGACAACAACGTGCCCAAGCGTTGACGGCAACCAAAGATAACCTGCTCGAGGTTTACAGGAACGGGATCTTGTATGACGGGCTGCTGTGGTTTAACGCCACCATACGCCGGGAAATCTACGAAGCTTTGCAACTCACCGGCACGCTGTCCGCGCAGGACATAGCCCTAAAAACTGAGGTCACGGAGTACGCCCTAAAGCTAACGCAAGCTGCGCAACAATGGGCAGAGGATCAGGAGGGTGGAAATCTTCAGTATCGTGGTACTCCCGTAGGCAGGGCCGCAACGACCAAGACTAGGCCAAGCAACTTTATCCTGCAAGTTATTTCCCCCCTCAACATGACCTACCAGCCGTTCGAACAGGCTCTTGTCTGCGGCCGTACCATACCGCACCGAAAGACATCTAAAGTGACTAGCATTACTTTGTTACTTTGAGCGCTGCAGGAATACCGAAACGTTTGCGACTAGAGAGGGGCATGGGGCCCGCGTCCCGTGGCCGAGATCTGGTTCAGGCCTACGCTGCGGCGCCCCCTCCATCCAGGAACGCGCGAGCCCTACTGAGCTGCGCCTCCACCGAGCCGGGCGAGGTGGAGCCGGGGCTTTTCTTGTTGGCCACGCTCCCCTCTGTCGTGAGGAGGTCGCGGGGACGGTACTGCAGCGCCGGATGCGCCACCGCCAATTCCTCCGGTGGCACCTCCTCTAGGGACAACCCGAGTTCTTCGCACCGCCGGACGAGCCTACCTACGGCCGAGTGCGCCTCCCGGAACGGCACGCCCCTAGCGGCGAGGAAGTCCGCGAGCTCCGTCGCCAGCGCAAAGCCGCCGGCGGCAGCGGCCGTCCGGGTACCGTCGAAGCGGGCCGTGCGGAGCATCTCGGGGAGCACGGCGAGCATCGCGAGGACCGAGTCTACGGCGTCGAAGAGCGGCTCTTTGTCCTCCTGCAGGTCTTTGGAGTACCCTGACGGGAGGCCCTTTAGGACGATCAGGAGGGTGTTGAGGTCCCCGATCAGGCGTCCCGACTTGCCCCGCATCAGCTCGTAGGCGTCGGGGTTCTTTTTCTGCGGCATGATCGAGGAGCCTGAAGAGTACGCATCGTCGAGAGCCGCGAACCCGAACTCCGCGCTCGTCCACAGCACCCACTCCTCCCCGAGCCGGCTCAGATGCACCCCGAGCACGGCGCAGGCGTAGAGCAGATCCAGGGCGAAGTCCCGCTCGGAGACGGCGTCGAGCGAGTTCGTGAACGGCTCCATCCCGAGCTCCGCCGCGGTAAATTCCGGGTCGATGGGATGGGGCGTCCCACCGAGCGCCGCCGCCCCGAGCGGGGAGATGTTGGCGGCCTCCGAGGCGGCCTCGAGCCTGCGAAGGTCCCGCTTGAAAGCTTCGAAGTGGGCGAGCAGGTGATGGGCGAGTAGGATCGGCTGGGCGCGCTGCAGGTGGGTGTAGCCGGGCAGGACAAGTTCCCGGTTCGCCCCTGCCACCTCCATGAGCGCCCGCATCGCGGCGAGTACGCCAGTGCGTATGCGAGCGGCGGCGTCCCGGACGAAGAGGTGCAGGTCGAGCGCGACCTGATCGTTGCGGCTCCGACCCGTATGCAGCTTAAGCGCCACGTCGCCCACCACTTCCCTCAGCCGCCGCTCGAGCGCCGTGTGCACGTCCTCGTCGGAGAGGTCCCAGGATAACTCTCCTCCCTCGACCTCGGCGAGCACCGCTTGGAGGCCGCGCACCAGCTCCGCCGACTCTCCCTCGGATACTATTCCCCGCGCGCCCAGCATCTTCGCGTGGGCGATGGAGCCGCGGATATCGTAGGGCGCGAGGCGCACGTCGAAGGGGATAGAGGCGTTGAGGCGCTCGAAGGCTTCGGCCGGCGACGTCCCGAACCTTCCTCCCCACAGCGGCCCGGGCGTGTTCTTGCCTCCCTCGCTCATGAAAGTTCAGTTTAGCGGAGCGGCGCCGGCTACACCCGAATGTCCCGATCGAGGCAGCCTATCCGCCTAAGAGACTTCGAGTCAACCGCTCGCGAACAGCGTGAGAAATGCTTCCACCGCTCGCTCCGCGCGCCTCCACCTCCGCGGACTACGGCTCGGATAGTGACCCGAGCAGCCGTCGTACCTGATGATCGCCGACGACCAGACCGACGTGATGCTTACGATGGGTCTGAAAAGCGGTTTCTTCTACGCCTACGCCCGTTCGGTCACGCGCGGACCTGGCCCTGCTGTCGGATGGTCGGTACGTCGCGGCGCTGCAGACGATCAACGCGACCATGTGCAACGGGGTATTTGCGTTCGGTTTCTTCGGCGCCGCCCTGTTCATGATCATGCGCTCGTCGTTCACGTTCCGCGGGTCCGGTCGCGCCGGTTCGCGCTGATCGCGCTCGCCTGCTGTGCGTCGGGGGCGGGTTCGTGCTGACTCTACAGCGGATTTCAGTGTGCTTGACCCACAACGCATGATGTGTAAATACGATCCCGCCGAAGGGTCTACTCAATCATTCGTACATGCATGGCTTGTGTGGGTCAATATCAACGCAATACGCTGTAGGGGTGTACGGGCCGATGAACGAGGAGCTGACCAGGGTCGGCGGTGACGCTCCTGCCGATGTCCTGGCGCTTGCCAAGGAAGCTTACGAAGCCCCGTGGAACGTCTGGAACGGTGTGCGCACCAACTGCTCGTCGTTGGCCTTACCCGCGCTCATAGCAGCCTGCTTCTCGCGCCGGTAACAGCAAACGGGCGGACCCGGCCGGGCTGAGTTCACGCCGGGGAGCCTACGCGGTGGCTCGCTCCCCAGCGCTAGACCGCCTGTCTCTCTGGTAGATCCTTATAGCGGCTTTAAGGGTTGAGAGGCCGAGCGTGGCATTCCTGGTGCGGCTCCCGATCACGTCGCGCCCCAACCCATCGACAAACTCTTCATAGTCGAGGTCGAGAACCTGCTGCATGGTGAGACCCTCGTCTTGCACCCGCCCCATGACAATGGAGGTCGCGCCTATGCTTATGGTGTCGCCCTGCCCGGTCCACGAGGTGTTCCGTATGCCGCCGTTGCCGTCGCCCTCGAGGTAGACGACGAGCGAGCCGCCGCACTCGGGGCTTCCGCCGGGTACCTCCACGTCGGCACCCTCAAGAACCCCCTTGTTGCGGGGGTTCTTGACGTGTTCCACGAGTATCGCTATGCGGTCCTGGTGGTCCAAAGTACCGTTGCTATCGCTCGATGGGGGCGCGCACGGAGTTGCCCCACTCCGTCCACGAGCCGTCGTAGTTGCGGACGTTGTCGTAGCCGAGGAGATACCTCAATACGAACCAGGTGTGACTGGAGCGCTCCCCGATGCGGCAGTAGGCCACGTTCTCCCCGTCTGGCTTTAGGCCAGCCTCTCCCTCGTAGATGCCTCGTAGTTCCTCGGCGCTCTTGAAGGTGCCGTCCTCGTTCGCCGCCCGCGCCCACGGCACGTTGGCGGCACCGGGGATGTGGCCGCCGCGCAGGGCGCCCTCCTGCGGGTAGTCCGGCATGTGCAGGAGCTCGCCCTTGTACTCGCCGGGACTACGAACGTCGATCAGGCCGCCCGCGCCGGAGCGGACCTTCTCAAGGTGGGCCAACACGTCCTCGCGAAACGCCCTTATCTTCGAGTCGTCGCGCTCTGGAACGGGGTAATCTGTACCGGGGAGCCTCGGCACATCCTGGGTCATTTCGCGGCCCTCGGCCTCCCACTTGATCCGGCCGCCGTCCATGACTTTGACGTTCTCGTGGCCGAAGAGCTGGAACACCCACAGCGCATAAGTCGCCCACCAGTTGTTCTTGTCCCCGTAGAAGATCACCGTGGTGTCCGGGGCGATGCCCTTCTCGCTCATGAGGGCGGCGAAGTGCTCGGGGTCCACATAGTCGCGCGTGATGGGATCGTTCAGATCCTCTACCCAGTCGATCTTGACCGCGTTCGGTACGTGCCCGATGTCGTAGAGCAAGACGTCCTCGTCCGACTCTACTATCCTCACGTTCTCGGTGTCGTTCAGGTGTTCCGCGACCCACTCGGTCGAGACCAGCGCCTCGGGGTGGGCGTATCCCTTGTGCTCTATCTGCTGCTCCGTCATCCCAATCTCCTCTCGCTTGTCAGCCGTACGAGCGACTATTTTAGCGTATCTCCGATAAATTTTGTCGGATTTATGCGGCCTAGCGCGCCGTGGTCGTGTGAACGGGGGATCGAGAGTATGCTGCTCTACCACCAAGTGAGAGGGGGTACGTAGCTTTGGCCGACGTGGTGATCTCCGGAGCGTGACATCCAAGGGGTTGTACGGGCTGGCGCGGACGGCCGTCATGGGTTCGGTGCCGGTCATAAGGTCGGCGGCCGCGAGGTGGGGCTGGTGAGCACCCTGTTCGGCGTGTGCGTCAAGAGCGGCGGCTGATCGGGAGAATACATCGGCGACGGGGGGCTCTCCTTTCAGGTCGTAGACGTGGCCGTCGTGCCAGAGCACCAGAAAGAGGGGCTCGGGACGATAGCTGTGAACACCCTGATGTCCTGACTGCGCGACAACGCGTCTACAGACACCTACGTGCAGTTGAATAACCGGAAAAAGAACTAAGAAAGTCTACGAGAAGTACGGCTTTCGGGTACGAACGCCGGCGAGGTTTGGCATGTGGTTTGTGGCCCTGTAGGATGCTCAGTCCCTGTAGACAACCAGCTCCTCCAGCGGCCTGCGCGACCGGCGCTTGGGTGGGTCCCCCTCAGCGTAACCTAGGGTGAGCAGCGCGTGCGGTACAAGCTCTGGGTTCAGCCCCAGCGCCCAAACTACCTTCTCCGGACAGAAGAGCGGCGCGCACATCCAGCCGGCGTCAAGGCCGAGGTCGTAGGCAGCGAGCAGAGCGTTCTGGGCCGCCGCCCCCAAGGACTGGACTGCCATCGTCGTCTCGCCGCGCTGGCGCTGCGCGTCCGGGTAGGGATCCAGGTCTTCGAGGTACAGGCATAAGAGCAAGAGCACCGGCGCGTCCAGGAGGCGCTTTCGCGAGCCAATCAGGCGCTTCTCGATGATCTCGGTGTTCTGACCGTCCATCTCGAGGTTGACCCGCCACTCCTCGCCCATCGCGTCGGCGAGCCGTTCCTTGGTCTCCGGTTTTCTCACCACGGCGAAACGCCACGGCTGGCGTCCGTGGGGAGAGGGCGCCCACCGCGTGGCCTCGAGCACCCTTCCGACAGCGTCGTCCGGGACCTCCTTCGGTAGGTAGCGCCGGACCGACCGTCGACCGTGGATCGCAGCCAGGAACGCCGGCTGCAAAGCGTCAGGCTCGTCCAGCGCCCCCCAGGCCGCAACCTTCTCGGCCCGGATGGCTATGATGGGATTCTCCTCGATCGCCATCGCCTCGTACTGATGGTACTTGCCTCTCAGGAGCCGCACGGCCACGGCGTGCTCGTCGGTGCCGGGGTCCAGGAGCTCCGCCCGGCCACGCACCATCACGAACGCCAGGAGGCCCCAATCCTCAGCGTAGCGGTCGGCGACGAGGGCCACGTCCGGGTTTTCGAGGATGTTGCGCACGCGCTTGAGGCGGGTTACCGGCACGTGTTTTGGCTTCTGGTCGAGGGCTATGCAGATCGAGCCGGGCGCGTAGGCGAAGCAGACCGGGACGGCGTACGGTCTCCCTGTGCCGTCGGCGGTCGCGAGGCGGGCTACCCTCTGGCGAACGAGGAAGGCCGTCTGTTCGGGGGACAAAGTCGCAGGGGCGGCCTTCATTCCCCTACCCGCGTCGCCAGTGCGTCACGGACCCTGGGGACCACCTCAGAGGAGAAAAGCCGCATATTTTGGAGCGCCTCCTCGTGAGTGACGCCGGGGAGGCGGCCCCAGAAGCAGAGCTGATCGTAAGGTGCCTCCTCGTACAGCCGGACCAGTGCGTCCGCCACCTCCTCCGGAGTGCCGACGAGGTAGCGCTCCCACGGCAGGTCCTCCTCCCGGGTAGGCTCGGGACGTGGCCTCTCCCTGTCGGTGCCCCACTCGGCGTAGCGCGTGCGCTGGTAGGCGATGGAGGGGCCCACTATCTCCCGCGCCCGCCCAGCGTCCTCGTCGACGAAGACCACGCCTGAGGCGACGTACGGGAACTCTTTGTCGGCCCGACCATGTCGCTCCAGCGCCGCCCGGACCTTCCGATACGTCTCCCCGAAGGCGCCCCCACCGGTCGAGGCGAGGAACCCGTCTGCCAAGCGCGCCGCGCGGTCTATTGCAGGGTCGGCGAAGGCGCCGACGTAGAGGGGAAGCTTACCCTGCGGGCGTGGCTCGAACGGGAGGTCGTCGAAGCTCCAGCGCGTTCCCCGGTAGCCAGTGCGTCCATGTTCGAGGGCGTGCCGGATCACCCCGATCCCCTCCTCGAAGAGCGAGGGACGGTATTTTCGGTTGAAGCCTAAAATTTCGAACTCGTGCTGGACGTACCCCTGGCCGACCCCGAGCACGAACCGGCCGCCGGAGATGAGGTCGGCGACCGTCGCGTCCTCGGCCACCCGCAGCGGGTGGTGCATCGGCAAGAGCAGCACGTTGGTCCCGATGGTCATCGACGTTGTCCGGGCCGCTATCGCGGCGGCTACCACGAGCGGCGACGGCAGGTACCCATCGTCCACGAAGTGGTGCTCGGAGAGCCACACGCCAGCGAAGCCGAGCCCCTCGCCCTCCTCGATCTCCTCCAAACACTCCGCGTAGAAGCGGGCGTAGTCCCCGAGCGGCAACCTCTGCCGGAAGTCGTACCAGAGCCCGAACGTCGGTGCGGCGCCGTTCTCGACCAAAAGCCTCTCCTCCGCTCTTGCCTACGCGCCCAGTTTACACCCCGACCCTCGTCGCGCGGGAGCCGCTGGATGTGACTGATCTCTCCCGCTTCCAGGACCGGGGCTTCGTCGAGATCGTCTGCTACGAAGGACCCGTCATTTCCGGCTTCGACCGGCCGACGACGCGATAGCTGAGATGCTGCAAGTCGCCAAGTCCGGTAGACACGTGCTCCTGAGCGTAGAATCGCTCGTGGGGAGCACGCGCAGGTTTTCGGACTCCATCTACGATCTCCACCGGGAGGTGGGCATGGAAGAGATCCAGGGGGCCATAGCACAGGCGATCTATACGGCGCTACCGCTCCCGGCGGTCATCATTGCCGCATGTACCGTTGGGCGGATCTGAAGGCCCTCTTGGAGCGTCACGAATGCGAGATTGTCGCCGCATCGGTCGCCAACTTCCTTTCCGTCCAGAACAGGCGTTGCTCGAAGAAGCTCTTCCAGACTCTCTATTCTGGGAAGCGTTGTTGGATTTGAGACTCACAGTTCTGCGAACAGACAGAAACGCTCGATGCTGGCTCCCATATCATAGTCGCTGTTTGCCGCGCTAGGCCTTCCCTACACGAGCCGGTAGAGGATCCGTATAGATCGTGAAGCCAAATCGGCAGAGCGTCTAGTAGGAGATTAGCAGGCGGACGCCGACGAAGATCAGCATGACAGCGAGCACCGTCTTGAGCGGCTTGCCCGGTATCCACGGGGCGATGCGGCTTCCGACGAGAACGCCGGGGATGCCACCTAAAAGGAGCGACCCGGCGAGCCCGAAGTCCACGTTACCCTGGGTCATGTGGGCGAGCCCCACGACGAGCGAGAGGACCGTGGCATGGGCGATATCCGTCCCGACCACTATGGCCGGGGCGAGCGGGTAGAGGAGCAAGAGGATGACGGCCATGACGCTGCCGGAGCCGATGGAGGTCAACCCAACCAGGTAGCCACCGAAGGCCCCGAAAACGACCGTGTAAGCGCGGCGCCTCTTGCTCATGCGGGACTTACCGTCCCAGACGCCGGGCTTTGGGGCGTCAGCGGCGTCTCTGTTTGGCATGAAGTAGTTGCGGTAGATCAAGGACGCCCCCACCAGAACGAGCGTCAGGGCTATGACCGTGATCATGACGGTCTCAAGCCGCGCGGGATCGAAGAAGTGCTCCATCCACTCCAGGGTCGCCACCCCGAGTAGCCCGGCCGGGATGCTCCCGAGGCCCAAGAACAAGGCGACCTCCAAATTCACCGACCGCTGGCGGTAGTGTTGGACCGACCCGGTCAGCTTGGTCAGGGTAGCGAAGACCATGTCGGTCCCGACCGCCGTGGGAGCGGACACCCCCACGACCGTCACCAGGAACGGCGTCATGAGGGAGCCACCCCCCACCCCCGTGAGGCCTACTAGAAAGCCAACCAGCAGGCCGAAAAGGGTGGGGGTGGCCTCCACCGCCCTAGGCCCGGTTGAGGACTTCTACCGGCTTGAGGTAGCCGGACTCCTCGAGATGCGCGATGACCCTCCTCGCGCTCTCCTGAGGCGTTTCCTCGTCGGTCTTTATGTGCAACTCGGGGGCGGCCGGCGCCTCGTAGGGGTCCGAGACGCCCGTGAACTGCGGGATCTCGCCGCTGAAAGCCTTCTTGTAGAGGCCCTTCACGTCCCGCTCGGCACACACCTCCAATGGCGCATCCACGAAGACCTCGATAAAGTCTTCCCCGATGTTACGCCGGACCCGGTCGCGCACCTCCTTGAAAGGAGAGATCGCAGACACGATCACACCCACCCCGTTGCGCGTCAACAGATCCGCGACGAACCCGATCCGCAACACGTTGGTGTCGCGGTCCTCCCTGGAGAAACCGAGGCCCTTGGAGAGGTTAGTCCGCACGATATCCCCGTCTAAGACCTCTATCCTACGGAACCTCACCCTGAGCTCGTGCTCGACGATGTCGGCTATGGTCGTCTTGCCCGCTCCCGAGAGGCCTGTGAACCACAGCGTGAACCCGCGACCCTGCCTCGTACCATTCTCCATCGCTACTGCTCCTTTGCTTTCGATTACTTGAGGTTGCTAGTTTAATGACCTTCTAGCGGTTAGCCTACCCGCCAGGTGGCATATCCGTTACGTCCGCTGCCCCTCGATGAGCACCTCTATGACCTCGGGCCGGGAGAATTCGGGCGGCGGGTACTCGCCCTTGGAGAGCATCTCACGGACCTTCGTTCCGCTGATGAAGACGTGGTTCTCCTTGTTGTGGGGGCAGGTCTTCGTGGTCCCCATCCCCTGGCACTGCAGGCAGAAGAAGGCGTGCTCGAAGAAGAGCGGGGTAAGCCCGATCTCCTCCGGCTCGAACTCGTCGAAGATATACTGGGCGTCGTAGTCGCCGTAGAACGGCTTGCCGCTCGAGTCCTTGCCCGGCCCCGCGTGGTCGCGCCCCACGATAAAGTGCGTGCAGCCGTAGTTCTTGCGGCAGACGGCGTGGAAGATCGCCTCGCGTGGACCACCGTAACGCATCGCCGCCGGGAAGACCGCGAGCAGGGTCCTGTCCTTCGGATAGTAACGCTCAAGGATAATCTCGTAGGATCTCATCCTGACATCGGCCGGGATGTCCTCGGAGCGGGTCTCGCCCACGAGCGGGTTCAAGAGCAGGCCATCTACTATCTCGAGCGCGCTCTTTTGGATGTACTCGTGCGAGCGGTGGACGGGGTTGCGGGTCTGAAAGCCGACGACTCGCTTCCAACCCTTCTCGGCGAAGACCTCTCGCAGTTGGTGCGGCGTGTAGTGGTACTCCGGGAACGGCTTCGGGTTCGGGTCGTCTACGAGGAGCGTGATCTCCCCGCCAAGAAGTACGTCCTCCTGGCGGTAGACCGCGGCCACGCCCGGGTGCTCGTCGTTGGTCGTCCCGAAGACCTCGCGGGCTTCGCGCTCCTTGTCATAGGAGTAGCGATCCTCGACCGTCATGGTCGCGAGCACACGCCCGACGCCGTCGACGAGGGCTATCTCCTCGCCCTCGCTTGTGCCGCCGGCCTCCTTCTCGCTGACGGAGAGCGTTATGGGCAGGCTCCAGACGAGGCCGTTCGACAGGTGCATCGTCTCTACGACGCTATCGTAGTCGTTTTGGACCATAAAGCCCGTAAGCGGCGAGAAGACGCCCGTAGAGATCATCTCCAGGTCGGAGAGCGACCTGGGACCCAAAGCGACCTTGTTCAGGGTCTCGGCCCTCTCCAGTAGCTCCGCGCGCTGGCCCTCGGGGGCTCTCCGGTCTACGAGTTCGCCGCCGTGGGGGGCGATAGCAGTGTTCTCAGTGCTGACGTTCATCGATCTACCTCCGCGAGATTAGTCTATGTCTGTGAGGCCGGAAGCCTGCGCCACACGCGTCCGGCGAGCCCGGCCACGCAGTGCTCCCAGGGACGCTCGCCGACGACCCAGAGCCTCAACTCGCCGGCGTAACCACACGCGATCTCCTGGAACCGGCTGTGTTGCATGCCGGCCCCTCTCAGCCCCTCACCCCACTCTTGCCAGAGGAGATCGGAGACGAAGGCCCCGTCGTTGATGATGCTGGCCCCCTCCTCGGGGGAGTCCTCCAACAGGCCGCGGGTCTCGGCCCGGAGCTCCGTCGGCTCCTCGGGTAGAGGTAGTATCTTTCGGACGACTTCCAATCAGTACCTCACCGCTTCGTGTTCGACCGGCGCACGGTCCGTCCCGGCGTAGTCGTTCAGGTAATCCTCGTAGTCTATGAAGAGAGGGGCATCGGGATCGAAGGCCCGTTTGAGGCTGTTGAACGCCACCCTCTTGTCCAAACCGTCAAGCTTATCTAATGCCTGCGGCTTGTCAAGGGGGCGAAGCTTCAGATTTTCGCGCACGCTCTCGAACGCGGCGAGGCCCTCGTCGCTCCTGATCAGGACGCTGGAGTACCCGTCGGCACTCCCGACGCTCCCGACAGAGATGTCCGCCGCGTGCCCCATAAAGTCCGCGCACTCGTCGCAACCTTTTAGAGCGGCGCCGTGAAAGTCCCGGATCGGCTCTTCGAAGACGGACTCCCCCTCGAGGTCCTGCACGATCATCTTCCCACGGATGATGTCGACCCGGCCGACGTTGTCGAGGTCCACGTTCCTCTTGTCCCGGATCTCCTCCAGCATCAGCTTCTCGTAGTTAAAGCTCTTGGTACAGAGGAGAGCTATGGTCAGTGTTATGGCCTCGACCTTGGAGGTGCCCCAGGTCCATGGCCGGGCCTGCATGGCCTTGATACCCTCGATCTCGCACGGCGTACCCACCACCGCGATACGGGGGTTTGGCGGTAAGTCGTAGCCCTTGAAGTCTACGTGTGCGAGCGCGAGGGTCTGGTTGTAGAAGCTCCCGGCGCACTCGCGCACCTCTTCCGGCGTCGTCGCCAGGAAAGCCTCGCCCTTCCAGCGCTCCGTCGCGCTCTCCCGCGCCAGCAGAGCGCCGTCGATCTCGCCTTTCTCCAGCAGCGAGATCAGAAGTGCGCTCACGAAGCCGCCGTCTTGCACACCGTCTATCCTCCGCCTGACGCGGGCCGTGTAGCTTTCCTCGACCCGCCCGAAGCCCTCGATGCTGCTGCCGTTGCCCGTGATCTTCCAAGTCGACTCGTACTGCAACCCGCCGCGGGGACAGAAGTCCCAGCACAGAGAGCAGCCGGTGCACATCTTGACGAGCTCGGGCAGGTCGTCCTCCCCGATGCCGATAGAGTCGGTAGGGCAGGCCGCCACGCACACACCGCACTGCACACAGCGGTCGGCGTCTATGACGGTCTTCTCGAGATCCCAGAACCAGACCTTGCCTGGGGCCTCGTCGATATCGTTCATCATGTCCCTGATGTCGAAGCCCGCCACTACGAGACCACCCCGCTCTTGAGCGGCTTGCGCAGGGCGTCCCTGAGCTCCTTGTTCTTTTTGCGCCGCGCCCACTCGTGGAAGTGCTCCCCGTCCCGCCGCTCCTCCTCGAAGCGCTCGAAGACGGCGACGAGCGCGTCGGGCACCTCCTCTGCGGGCTTCGCGCCCTCGACCCAGTCTATAAAAGCCGCATCCTTGCCCAGAGAGCCGCCGAGGCCTATGTCTACTCCCTCGACGATGGAGTTCTTCGTCTTCGCGGTCTCACCGCGGAAGCCTATGTCCCCGATCTGGGGTTGCGCGCAGGAGGCCGAGCAACCGGAGAAGTGCATCCTCAGTGCTTCCTGCCCTACATTGCCGACCCGCCGGTCCATCTCCCTGGCCCACTCCAAGGCCCGAACCTTTGTCTCCACGATGCCGAAGCGGCAGAACTCGCTCCCGGTGCAGGCCACCACGCCGCGCTCAAACGCCCCGGGGTTCGGCGAGTACGATTTCAACAACGGCTCCGCGAGGAGATCGTCCAGGCGGTCTTCGGGAACGCCGGTTATGACCAGGTTCTGGTCGGTGGCGAGCCGGACCTCGGTCCCGTAGTCTTCGGCGACCCTCCCGGCCTCCTCGAACTGCTCCCCGCCCATTCTTCCTACGGGTACGTTGAGGCCAACGTAGGAGAGCCCGATTTCTTTCTGCGGGTGGACGCCGACGTGGTCGCCGCGGTAGCGCCTGGTGAGGTCCTCGCCTGCGGGCGTTAGGAATACTGAGGCGCGCTTCTGCAGCTCCTCGCGGAACGCCTCGGGGCCGATCTCCTGCACCAGGTAGCGCATCCTCGCGATCCAGCGGTTCTCCCGATTTCCGAGCTCGCCGAAGACCTGGGCAATGCCGCGCGTGACCTCTACCGCCTCCTCGGGCTTGACGAACACGTCTATGTCCGAGGCCATCCGTGGGCCGTCGGAGAGGCCACCGCCCACGCGCAGGTTGAAGCCGAGCGTGCCGTCTTCGAGGCGAGCCGGCAATAGTCCGATGTCGTTGATCTCTGCCTGCGCGCAGTCTTCGAGGCAGCCCGTAACGCTTATCTTGAACTTCCTTGGCAAATTGGCATACTCGCGGTTGCCGGTAAAGTAAGCGTTTATCGCCTGGGCGACTGGGTAGGCATCTATGACCTCCTCGCGGCCGAGGCCTGAGACCGGGCAGCACAGGACGTTGCGGGCGGAGTCGCCGCAGGCCTGCACGGTGGTGATGCCGGCCACTTCGAGTCGGCGCCAGATCTCAGGTACGTCCTGCATCCGGATCCAGTGCATCTGCACGTCCTGACGCGTGGTCAGGTCGAGGAAGTTGTTGCCGAAGTGCGGGTTGGGCTCGGGGCCGTGAGCGAAGTCTGCCGCTATCCTCCCGACGACCTTCGCCTGCTCCGGGGTCAGCACCCCACCAGGCACCTTCACCCGCATCATGAAGGCGTCGCCGCCTTGCTTCTGCGGGTAGATACCGACCCACTTCAGCCGCTCGACCTCACCGGGGACCGTATCCATCGCGGCCAAGTCCTTGGAGTAGGTGTCTATTATGGCCCGGCGCACCTCCAGGGGATGGCGCTCCAGCTTGAACTTCTCTACCTTGTTAAGGGTCTGGCCCTCTCTGAGGTACCTCACGCTCAGGAGCCCGCTGGCTCGGCCTTACCGTTCGCCCAGTGGATGCCACACTCGGTCTTGTCGGTCCCCGACCAGCGCCCGGCCCTGGGGTCCTCGTCCTCGTGCACGGGGCGGGTCTGCGGTTCGCAACCGATGCTCTTGTACCCCTGGCGAAGGAGCGGGTTCACGGGGACGTCGTGCTCCTCGACGTAAGCCCACACCTGCTCGTCCGTCCAGGAGGCGAGGGGCGCTATCTTGGTGGCGCCATAACGCTCCGCCCAGGCCACGATCCTGGTGCCCGCCCTCTGGGAGGTCTGAACCCGGCGGATGCCGGTCATCCAGGCGTCGTAGCGGTCGAGAGCCCGCTGCAGCGGCTCTATCTTGCGGATCTGGCAGCACAGGTCCGGGGTGCAGGTGCGCATCTGCTCGCCGTAGCGCTCGACCTGTTCCTCGACGGAGAGGACGGGCCGCAACACTTCGACCGGCAGCTTGTAACGCCGCATGACTTCCTCGCGAAACTCGGCGGTCTCTTTGAAGATAAAGCCTGTGTCGATGGTAAGAACCGTAACGTCCTTGGTGACCTTGGAGATCATGTCAAGGAGTGCCATCCCCTCGCCCCCGCCGAACGACGCCGAGAGCGCAAGCCCGTCCCGGTAAGTGTCCACCGCCCAATCTATTATCTCCCTGGGGTCTGACCCCTCCAGGTGCTCGGACGCGCGTCCGAGCTGTTCGGGACCGGGCAATATCGTTCTGTTACGCTGCGAACGCAGGGCTTCGGGCATCGCGCTCCTCCGATGGGATCGTGTGACTACGAAAGGGGATGGATCAGGCGCGCGCTACATCGAGCGCCCGGACAGGGGACCTCAGACATCGGTCCCGACGCTTTACCCCGCCTACCTTGCAACTCCATGTGCCGGATACTAAGCGCCGAATACCTGTACGTCAACATAATTCCGATAATTTCAATCGGAATTAAACAAATTTCCTCTGATTCGGCTGAAATCGGGCTGTGATGATACTTAACCCCCTTTTCGGCGGGCAGCTACGCCTTCGATGCTTGGCTCGTCGCCGCCGTGCCGGATCGCCCCAGCGTAGAGCAGGAGCGCCGGCGAGAGGATGAGGGCGGTGAGGGTGAGGGCGCTGCGGACCCCGGCGAGGTTGCCGACGGCCCCGACCACGGGTCCCGCGGAGGCCTCGCCCAGGGCTCCAGACTGGCTGCCCATGGAGA
>DASQVA010000086.1:0-20342 GCA_035641035.1 Rubrobacter sp.
CGTGTACCGGCCGTGCCGTTCGGATGCCCGGTTTCCTCCATGGCGCTCTAATCACCGTAGTTGATGATGGCGAGGAAGCGGATCGGTACCTCCACCAGCCGCTCCGGCCCGTGGGCTGTCTCGCCGCGGAAGGTGAGCGAATCGCCCGGTTCAAGCAGGTAAGTGAACTGCCCGTGACGGTACTCGATCTTGCCCTCGATCACGTACAAGAATTCGATCCCCGAGTGCTCGAAGCGTGGGAACACCTCGCTCTTGTCGGTTATGGTTATGAGGAACGGCTCGAAAAACTGGGGGGTAGGCCCTTTGTCGTAGGCCAACAGGTGGTAGGTGTGGCCCTTCTTCGTCCCGCGGCGCACGACCTCTATGCCTTGGCCGGCCTTGACCAGTTGGGCCCCGCCGACGGGCACGTCGTAGTTGCTGAACATGGTCGAGAGCGTTACGCCCAAAGCTCTCGCCACCTTCGTCAGGGTACTTAAGCTCGCGGAGGTCTGTCCGTTCTCGATCTTGCTGAGCATCCCTCGGCTGATTCCGGCCCGGGCCGAGACGTCCGCGAGGGTCAGGCGTTGCTCCAACCTGTACTTGCGTACGAAGTTCCCCAGGTGCTGATCCGGGGTAAGCTCCCCGCTCGGGGCACCGCCGCCTTCATTGGCCGTCGTCATAAACCGCGAGCCCGCCCCATGGTCGCCTCCGCAACGTGACGAATCCTGTGCCCCCATCACTTTACCACCGGCCAGCGTACCGGTTAGAGTCGGCGGGTCGGGCGCCCCCCCGGCAGGTTCGAGACCTTCGGGTCCGCCGATGGGACGGTAGGGTTACGCTCTAGAAGCCCGTGACCCCCGGGATCCAGTCGGTGCCGGCCAGGGGTACCTTCGCCATGGCGGCTGACTCGATGGTAAGCGCCACCAAGTCTTCCCGTTCCAGATGGTGCACGTCGGACTTGCCGCAGGCGCGCGCGAGCGTCGCCACCTCCATGTTGAGTACCTGCAGGTAGTTGCGGAGCCTCTTAGCACCCCACTCGGGGTCGACCCTTTTCTCAAGCTCAGGGTCCTGGGTGGTTATGCCGACCGGGCAGCGGCCCGTCTGCATGTGGTGGCACAAACCGGGCCTGGTCCCGAGCTTCTCGTAGTCCTCCGCGGCGCTGACCGGGGTCTTGCCGTCCTTATACCAGACGTGATCGTTGCATCCTAGGGCCAGCAACACCGCTTGGCCGATGGAGACTGCGTCCGCCCCTAAGGCTATGGCCTTCGCCACATCCGCGCCGGTTCGTATACCGCCTGAGACGACGAGCTGGACCTCGCCCTTCACGTCCAGCTCTTCGAGGGCGGCGTTCGCCTGCACGACCGCGGCCAGCGTGGGGATGCCGGCGTGCTCTATGTACACGTCCTGGGTCGCGGCCGTGCCACCCTGCATCCCGTCCACGACCACGACGTCGGCCCCCGCCTTCACGGCGAGCTTCACGTCATTCTCGACTCTGGTCGCCCCGATCTTAACGTAGATGGGGATCTCCCAGTCCGTTATCTCGCGCAGCTCCTCGATCTTTATGGTCAGATCGTCGGGGCCGGTCCAGTCCGGATGGCGGCTTGCCGAGCGCTGGTCTATCCCCGCAGGCAGGGTCCTCATGGAGGCGACGCGCTCGCTGATCTTCTGCCCGAGCAGCATGCCCCCGCCGCCAGGCTTGGCCCCCTGGCCGATGACCACCTCGACAGCGTCGGCCCTGCGCAAATCGTCCGGGTTGAAGCCGTAGCGCGAGGGCAGACACTGGTAGACCAGCATCTTGGACGACCGGCGCTCCTCGTCCGTCATCCCGCCGTCGCCCGTCGTGGTAGAGGTACCGACAGCTGAGGCCCCCCTCCCCAGGGCCTCCTTCACGTTCGCCGAAAGAGAACCGAAGCTCATGCCGGCGATGGTTATCGGGGTGTCGAGCTCCAGGGGCCTCTTGGCGTTGCGGCTGCCGAGCACGGTCCTCGTCTCGCACCTCTCGCGGTAGCCTTCGAGCGGGTAGCGCGAAGCGGAAGCAGTCAAGAAGACGAGGTCGTCGAAGTGTGGCACCTTGCGCTTGGCGCCCATGCCGCGGATGTCGTAGATGCCCCGGTTGGCGGCCTTTCGGACCCAGGCCTGGACGTCCCGGTTGTACAGGAAGCTCTCTTGGCCGCCGTGGGTGACCGCGTCGTTCTCCTGTAAGGCGTGGTCGACCTCGCCGTCTGGCTTATCCGTCATCTGTTAATACTCCTGGTCGTGTTCGGAGTTCCAGTGGTAGAGCTTTCTAGCGGAGGCGACGCGCTTGAATTCTTCCGGGCGATAGTCGTCGAAGCCCGCGCACTCCAGCAGGCCCGCCAGGACCACGTAATCTTCGTCGGTCATCGGTTCTTCCTGGGCGTCGGCGCCGAGGCTCTTGATCTCGCCGCGCACGTAGATTACCGCCTCGTACAGCGAGTCGCCCAGCCCGTCGCCCGCGTCACCGCAGACGACCAGGTAACCCTTCTGCGCCATAAAAGCGGAGAAGTGGCCGACGTCGCCTCCCACGACTATGTCGTTCCCTTTCATGGAGATCCCGCAGCGCGACGAGGCATCTTTTTCTATCACCAGCAGGCCGCCGTGGCCCGAGGCCCCGGCGCACTCCGAGACGTAGCCCTCAATCCGTACCACGCCGGACATGATGTTCTCGGCCACGCTCCAGCCGGCGCTGCCGTGGACAGTGATCTCGGCCTGCTTGTTCATCCCGCCGACGTAGTAGCCGGCGTTGCCCATGACCTCCACCTTGACCGGCGTGTCCAGCCCCACCGCGATGTGGTGGGCGCCGTCGGGGTTGAGGACCCGGACCTCCTCCACGCCGTCTTGGGCCAACCCATGGTGCAGGTAGTTGTTGAGCTCGCGTACCGGGGACTTGCTCAGGTCCCACTCTAGCGCTTTGCGGCTACGGACTTCTTGTTCCATACAAAGATCTCCTCAGGGCCCGGCTCGAAGACGTCGGCGTCGTTTATACCGGGCAGGTAGGCCAGAGAACGGAACTCGGACGCGATGGCGACGTAGTCGTCGGTCTCGGCTGCCACGGCGGGCTTGCAGGCAAATGGGTCCCGCACCAGCGCAAGCTCGTCTTTGGTCCCGATCAAGAACGTGTAGAAGCCGTCGAGCTCCTCGAACCCGGCCTCTATGGCCGCCTCCAAATCGTCGCCCTCGCGCAGCCGCCACTCCAGGAAGCGCGCCGCTGCCTCCGTATCGTTGTCCGTGTCGAAGTGCATGCCCCGCCGCTGGAGCATGCGCCTGAGATTGTTCGGGTTAGAAAGGGACCCGTTGTGTATGAGGCAGAAGTCCTCGCCAACCGTGAACGGGTGGGCGTGCGCCCAGGTCACGGCCGACTCCGTTGCCATGCGAGTGTGCGCCACGACGTGGCTCCCGACGAGGTCCCGGAAGCCGTAGCGCTCCGCTATGTCGGCGGGGTGCCCGGTATCTTTGTAGACCTCGATGGACCGGCCCACGGAGAGCAGGCTCACCTCCGGGTGCTCCTCGACGACCCAGCGCCACGCCGTCTCGGCCAAGCCGTGCGGCACGACCACGGCGTGGTTGCCGTTCGCCTCGAAGGTCACCTCGCGGTCGAGGTGGTCCTGCATCCCGCCCGCGAAGGCACGCCAGTCGAAGCTGCCTCCCGGGGCGTACAGGCTGAACTTGCGCGCGTCCTCCTCTTCGACCTCGTCCGTGTAGGCGGCCAGGCCCGCCGAGTCGCGCCCGCGCGTGGCCATGCCCTCGAGCATCTCCGTCCCGAGCCTGCCGAGCAGCTCGCGCTTGTCGGGGTCCTTTATAAGCAATCCTACAATGCCGCACATGGTTTTCCTCCTAACTCCAGAACTCTAGGTACCGTTCCACTTCCCAGTCCGAGACGTGGCGGTTGTAGTTGTCCCACTCCTGGCGTTTGATCTCTATGTATTCCTGCACGAACTCTGTGCCGAGCGCCTTGCAGATGACGCCGTCCGCCTCCAGCGCGTCGCACGCCTGGTTCAGGGTGTGCGGCAGCAGGTCGATGCCCTTCTCCCCGAGCTCCTCGCCCGAGAGGTCGTACAGATTCTCCGTGCGCGGCTCGCCCGGGTCGAGGTCGCCCTCGATGCCATCGAGCCCCGCCGCGATTAGCGCGGCCGTCACGAGGTAGGGGTTGGACCCCGAGTCGGACAGGCGCAACTCCAGGCGGCCAAAAGGCACCCTGACCATGGCCGAACGGTTGTCCGGGCCATAGCTTACGTGGGCGGGCGCCCACGTGGCCCCCGAGAGCGAGCGTCCCACCACGAGCCGCTTGTACGAGTTCACCGAGGGCGCCGCCAGCGCTGTGAGCGCCGGCGCGTGAGCCACCAGCCCGCCGAGGAACTTGTAGGCGAGGTCCGACAGGCCCATGTCCCTCGGATCGTTCTCGTCAGTAAAGAGGTTCACACCGCCGTCGTCGTTTATGGAGTGGTGGATGTGCATGCTGTTGCCGGTGCGGTTGGAGAACGGCTTGGGCATAAAGGAGCAGACCATGCCTGCCTCGCGGGCCACCTCCACGGCCGCCATCCTGAAAAACACGATGTTGTCGGCGGAGGAAACGCAGTCCTTGTGGAAGAAGTTTATCTCGAACTGCCCGTTGGCGTCCTCGTGGTCGATCTGGTAAACGTCGAGGCCGACCTGCCCCAGGCTCTCCGAGATCTTCTCCAGGAAGCTGCGCTGGCGCGCTAGCCCCTTGTAGTCGTAGCAGGGCTTCTCCAGGTCGTCCGTCGTGTCGGCCGGGCTCAGCTTCCCGTTCTCCCGGGACAGCAGGTAGAACTCGGGCTCCAGCCCGGTGTACAGGGTCCAGCCGCGCTCCTTGAGGCGTTCGGCCTGTTTTTTCAGGACGACCCTGGGGTCGTAGTGCCAGGGCTCTCCACGCATGTGCCCCTCACACACGATGCGGGCGTAACCCGGCATCCACGGCACGAGCGACAGCGTAGAGAGGTCTCCCACCGCCATGTAGTCGGGCGTCTCTGGCCCGAGCCCGAGGCCGCCGACGGCGAAGGCCGCAAACCCGGCCCCCTCGGTCACCACCGTCTCGAAGTACTCGACCGGGACGGCCTTGGTCTTCGAAACCCCGTGGATGTTGACGAACTGCGCGAGCACATAGCGCACGTCGTTCTGCTCCAGAAAGTCCTTGGCCTCCTGCAGGTTCATCCGTCCTCCTTTCCCATGGATGCCTCCACGATCGTCCCTCACCCACCGCCGTACAAAGCGGAGAGGCCCACCACCCCGCCGCCGAACTCGTCCATGATCTCCTGCAGCTCTTCCCAGAGGTACATGCCGTAGGACGAGCTGCACCAGATCCGGAACGTTCGGGTTCCCTCTTCTACTCGCGGCAGCACCACTGCCGAGATCACGGCGACGCGCGTGAGCACGACCGGGCGCGCCTCATGGTCGAGGGAGCCGAAGTCCACGCCGCAGACCTGCAACATGACCTCCCCGGCCCGCTCGCCCGTCAGAGCGAAGGCCGCGTCCTGGCGCAGCACGGGGTAGATGCCCCGCGCGCCCGAGTTCAAGGTGTTCCCCAGCCCCTCCGTGACGGTCCCCTCGGGACCGTCTTCGACTAGGAACTCGTTCCTGCCCAATCGGGCGATTAGCCCCCGCCCGTCGGGGAGGTACGACCAACTGTTCGCCGGCTCCGGCACGCCGATGCCCTGATCTTCGAGCCACCGGTGGGCGTTCGGGCCCTTGACGCCGAGGCGCTTGAGGGCGCTCGTGTCGCAGAGGGCGAGCCGCTCCTTAAGGACGTCCTCGCCCGTCGGGTCTCCGAAATGGAGCGCGGCCGGCGTGGGGCCGATCCGGCCCCACTCAGGATCGAGGCGTTCGAGCGCGTCGTGTACCGGGCTGCGCGTGACGACGGCGCCTTCCATTACGCCTTTCCCCCCTGGTAGGTGACCTCTCTCTGCCCGCCCTTCTGGCGGGAGTTGTCCGGGTCGTAGAACGGGACCTTCACCACCTCGGCGTCCACCAGCGCGCCGCCGTCGGTCCTAATCTGGAAACACGAACCGACCGCCCTATCGGCGGGCAGGAACGCCAGCCCTATGACCTTGCCCAGGGCCTCGCTGTAGGCGATGCTGGTCACCCGGCCGATGATCTCGCCGTCCTCTATGGCCAGGTGGCACTCCTTGGGTCTGGGTCCCTCGCCGCCGTACACCAACGCGAAGCCGGCGAGCTTGCGGTCCTGGGTTCTCTGCCCGATCAGGCGCCGGTCCTCGCCCCCACGTTGCTCTTCTTCCTGGCCCCTCTTTTCGAGGATTTTGAGGGTGCGCTGTCCGATAAAGAAGGGTTTGTCGAGCTTCACGGCCCACCCCATGTTCGCCTCCCACGGGTTCGTGAGGCCGTCTGTATCCTGGCCGACGATCACGTGCCCCTTCTCGAGGCGCAGACGCCGCTGGGCCTCGACGCCAAACCACCTTATGCCGACGGCTTTCCCGGCCTCCGTGATGGCGTCCCACGCGTGGAGCCCGCCGTCGGCGGGGACATGCACCTCGTAGCCGAGCTCGCCGACGAAGCCGACGCGCATGACGCGGGCGGGCACGCCGGCGACCCTGCCCTCGCGCACGCCGAGGTACGGGAACGCGTCCTCCGAGAGGTCCAGGTCGGTCATGCTGGAGAGGACCTCCCGCGAGAGCGGGCCTGCGAGGTTCATCGCGGCAAAGGCGTTACTGTAATTAGTGACCTCGGCGTCGAGGCCCCAGACCTTGACCCACCGCGTCATCTCCCTGTACAGGGCGTCGACGCCCGAGGTGGTCGCCGTCAGGTAAAAGTGTTCGTCGGAGAGCCTGGCGCACACACCGTCGTCCGTGATCGTACCCGCCTCGTCGGTCATCAGGGCGTACCGGGTCATCCCGACCTTGAGCTTCGCGAACTTCCCGGTGCAGATCCGCTCGATGAGCTCTAGCGCATTGGGCCCTGCGACCTCCAGCTTGCCCAGCGTCCCGACGTCTATGAGGCCGACCCCCAGCCGGACCGCCCGGACCTCATCGAGTATCGCGTCTTCGCGCCCCCTGTCGGGCGTCGCGTAGTACTCGGGCCTGAACCAGTCCCCGGCGCGCATAAAGACCGCGCCGCGCTCCTCGTGGCGGCGGTGCATCGGCGTCCGGCGGGCGGGGTGGAAGCTACGCCCGGCTAGCACGCCCATCGGCACCGGGTGGAAGAAGGGGCGGGAGGTGATCGTGCCGGTCTCCTCGACGGTCTTGGTCATCAGCCGCGCCACGATGCGGATGCCGTTGGTGTTCGAGTGTTTGCCCTGGCTCGGCCCCATCCCCAGAGTAGCGAAGCGGTTGACGAGCGCGATGCTGTCGAACCCTTCCTGAATGGAGTTCTTTATGTCTTTGAGCTGCACGTCCTCGTCGAGGTCGACGAACGCCATGCCCTTGGGGTGGTCGTAGACCGGGTAGGGGTGGCTGGGCGCCGGGCCGGGGTGCCGGGGCACCTCCGCCGGTACGTCCGCGGCTTTGCCCTCTCCGACGTGGCGGGCGGCCAGGATACCGGCGCGTTCGCCGTCGCGGACCTTGTCTTCGGCCCGGTAGACGCCGTTGACGCGGCCGGAGGCGAAGATCCCGTCGGCGAGTTCGACGGGGACGAACTGGTGCAGGTCCTCCGAGTAGCCAAGCCTGCAGCCCGACTGGGCCAGCAGGGCGGCGTTCGCGGCCCAGCCGACGCTCATGGAGATCCCGTCACACCCGACCTCGAAGGCCCTGCTCGGGATAGGGTTGTTCTGCACGTCGAGCGGTGCGATGATCGCCTCCCCGACCCCGAGGCCCTTCTTCGCGGCCCTGGCCTCGTACACGCAGTGACCCGTATACACCCTGACCCCCGCCTCGCGCACGGCGCCCCCGAGGTCCGACTCCTCGCCGTCTTGACGCAGGTCCACCACGGCGGCGACCTCGACGCCGGCCCGCAACAGGTCAAGCGCCACCCCGTAGGCGTCGCTGTTGGCCGCGAGGACGACGCCCTTATCGAAGGGCTTGACGGCGTAGCGGTGGATCAGACGCAGCGCCGCGGACCCGAGCATGACGCCGGGCATGTCGTTGTTCCTGAACACGGCGGGCTGCTCCATCGCCCCGCCCGCTACGACGACGGACCCGGCCCGCATCTTGGTCATCCCGTCTTCCCTGTGGACGAGCGGGACCCAATGCTCCTCGAAGTGGGCGCTCGCCACGGTCTCCGCCCGGTACTCCACGTTGGGGCTCGCCTCGACCCTCCGCAACAGGTCGGCGAGCATCCCGTCCGCCCCCCCGTTCGCGCCCTCCGCGTAGGTGAGGGTCCCGCCGGGGCGGGCGTTCTCGTCCACGAGGACGACCTTCGCCCCGGCCTCACCGGCCGCCGCCGCCGCCGCCAGCCCCGAGGGGCCGGCGCCCACCACGAGAACGTCGGCGAAGCCGTAGGCTTTACCCCAGTGACGCCGCTCCTCATCGGGCGTGACGTATCCCAGCCCGGCGGCCTTGCGTATGAGCCTCTCGTAGTACGGGAAGAGCTTCGCCGGTTTGTGGAACGACTTGTAGTAGAAGCCGACGGGCAGGAAGCGCGCGAGGCGGTTGTTGAGCTGCCCGAGGTCCATCTTGAGCCCGCCGACGGTGTTGACCGCCCTGAGCTTCTGGCCCTCTTCGAGCGGGGTTACGTCGGCCCTGATGTTCAAGAGGGAGCGGTCCTGCACCATGACGTTCACGTCGTGGTCGGCGAAGCTGAAGATCCCACGCGGACGGTGGTATTTGAAGCTGCGTCCGAGCAGCCGCCGGCCGGAGACCCAGAGGGCGCTGCTTATGGTGTCCCCTGCGAAACCGGTGTGCTTTTTCCCTTCGAACGAGAACTCGAGCGGCCTGTTGCGGTCGATCCACTCGCCTCTTCGCGGGGCCAGGCGCTCAGCCATGCTCCACCTCGTCCCCGTACAGGTAGGTCTTCTTTACGTCGTTGGTGCCGGTGTCGCGCTCGGCCACGAACCAGGTGCCGCTCGCGAGATGGTACCACCACTCGCGCCTGAGTCCTGGCGCCCCGTTGCGGTTGTACACGTAGTCGGTCCACTCTGCGTCCGTGGCGACGTCGGGATCCGGCATCTCCCGCAGCTCGCCGCCAAAGACGAACTCCTGGACGGGCCGCGGGCCGTTTATCGGGCAGTTCAGTATCTTCATCGCTGTGACCCCCTACCTAGTGCCCCACCGACGCGGCGCCCTTCTCGCCGGTCAAAACCAGGTTCTCGAAACGGGAGAGCCTGAAGGCGTGGATAAGCTCAGGCTCGCGGTCGGTGGCGACGGTCTGGGCCATCGTCTTGCCGCTAACAGGGGTGGCCTTGAAGCCCCAGGTCCCCCAGCCGGCGTCGATGTAGAACCCCTCCACCGGCGTCCTGCCCATGATCGGGGCGAAGTCCGGCGTCATGTCGCACAACCCCGCCCACACGCGCAGTATCTTCACGTTCGACAGGAACGGGAAGAGGTCGAGCATGTGGCCGGAGAGCCCCTCGGCGAACTCCAGCGTGGAGCGCATAGAGTTCAGCTCGTACGGGTCGGTCGACCCGCCCATCACGAGCTCCCCGCGGGAGGACTGGCTCACGTACACGTGTAGGCTGCCGGAGACTATGATCTTGTCGAGGAAAGGCTTTAGCGGCTCGGTCACACACGCCTGCAACGGCCTAACCGTGAGCGGCGTGCGCAACCCGATCATGTCCGTGATCGAGGGCGTCCACCCGGCCACCGCCGAGAGCACCCTAGGGGCCTTCACGTAACCCCTGTTGGTGCGCACCCCGACGACCCGGTCGTTCTTCACGTCTATGCCGGTGACCTCGGTGCCCTGGTGGATCTCCACGCCCCGCTCGTCGGCGCCGGCCCCGTAGCCCCACGCGACGGCGTCGTGCCTGGCGATGGCGCCCGGCGGGTGGTAAAGGGCGCCCATGATCGGGGCGTCCCCCCCGCACGTCAGGTCTATCGGGGGACACGCCGCCTTTACGTCCTCCGGCTCGACGTACTCCGAGTCGACCCCCATGTGCTTGTTGACCTCGGCCCGCCAGCGCATGGTCCGTATCGAGGAGTCGCTGTGCGCCAGCGTGAAGTGCCCGCGCTCGGAGTAGAACAGGTTAAGGTCGAAATCGTTCGACAGGTCCTTGAACAGCCGGATGCTCTCGTCGTAGAATTTCACCCCCTCCGGCGTGAGGTAGTTCGAACGGATGATCGCGGTGTTGCGCCCGGTGCCCCCGGCCCCGATGTAGCTCTTCTCCAACACCGCCACGTTCGTTATGCCGTAGTCGCGCGCGAGGTAGTAAGCCGCGGCAAGCCCATGCCCGCCCGCCCCGATAATTACCGCGTCGTAACTTTCCTTTAGCCCCGACGGCTCGGTGAACATCCGCTTATCCGGATGCTTGGAGCTCAACCCGTACTTTATGAGCCGGTAAGGCATGCCACCTTCCCCCGTCTACCTCGTCTCTATGACCCGGACGCCATCATAGCCTAGCCGTTCATGTGTTGCAATTTTATTTCCTGTAGATAAACCGGCACCGCCTGGTAACCGCCGTGGGGCGGGGGTCAAATTAAGTCTTGAACGAGATCTTTCTTTGTATTAACCTGTGGCGTCATTGAACCTGGGTAACTTTTGTTTACCTTTAGTGATCTCAGGTTCGGGGACGAGGGAAAGTTTCGACCGGCGGGTGGGGCCGCGGGAGGAGAGAGATATGACCAGGTCGGTAAGATCCGAGGCCGAGGGTTCGGCGACCGGGTCCATAGGGTCCAGGATCGATACCATGGCGAGTCAGGACAGGATGATCGCTGTGGGTTTCACCGTGGCGATGTGGGTCGTGCTGCTGTTCACCTACTTCGCCGTGAGGCCGTCGGTGCCGTCGGCGGCCGTGTCGGTGGCCTTGATCCTCTCGCTCTTGGTCCTCGGGGTCTTCAACACGGCCTCGATGGTCGCCATGATCCGCAGTTACTCGAAAGACAAAGAGTTTATATATCGGGAGGACATCCTCAACCTGGACCGCAACCGGCGGCAGAGAGAGGTTCTCCGGGCGGAGAGGGGTCGTTAGCGTGACGCCTTACGAACCGCCCCGGCAGAGCCTGCGGGGCCAGCTCGTGGACGCGGTCTTCATTCTGGTGCTCCTCTTCGCGACGCTCTTCGTCAGCACATACGTCCTCAGCCTGCAGGCCGGTGGTGCTGCGGGGGGTGAGGCGGCGCGGCCCCGGCCCGTCTCCGAGTTGCCTATCTCCTCGGCGGAGAAGCAGCAGTTCCAGAAGATGATCGACGCCGGCATGGTCGACCGGCAGGCGGTAAACGACTCTGTCGCGGCCAATAGGGCCAGCACGGACAAGTATACCTTCAGCGTGCTGTCCCTGATCGTCACGGCGGCGGTCATAATCGCGTACATGGCCTTCGTGTACCAGCTCTCTTTCAAGGAATACAGAGAGGTGATAGAGGAGAAGTTCGGCCCTTCGGAAAGGGGTAGGACGTGAGCGTATGGGGAGCGTTGGAGATAGCCGCGTGGGTCTTGAGCGCGGGGATAGCCCTCTGGATGGTCGCGGACCTCGTCCGGGTGGGGCGTGAGTACGACGAGGACTTCCTGACCACGGCCGTGGAGATCGACCACGTTCCGGCGGACGACGAAGAGGGCAGGGTGAGGTAGCGATGCAGGATGCCGCGCCCGGCCCAGCCCGCCAAGAGGAGCACCTGTCATTGCTCAAGGTCTTGTCCCCCGTCCACATCTGGGCGCTCGGGGTCGGGATCGTGCTCGTCGGGGAGTTCATGGGGTGGAACTTCACCGTCGAGAAGGGCGGGATGTACGGCTCCCTCATAGCCGCGTGGGTGGTGGGGCTGTTGTACACGTCGCTCGTCATGATCAATTCCGAGATCACGTCGACCATACCGGCGGCGGGCGGCCAGTACGCCCAGGCCAAGCACACCATAGGCCCACTCATGGCCTTCAACGTGGGCCTGTACCTCACGATGGCCTACACAATGCTCGAGGCGGCCAACGCTAACGTGCTCAGCTACCTGCTCACGGAGCTCTCCGGATTGCTCGGGAGCTCCGAGGGGTTGAGCGCCTACCCGTTCGCCACGCTCGCCATCGTGGCGCTAGCCTTTTTGAACTACCGAGGTGTCTTTACGAGCCTCTCGCTCAACTTCTTCATCACCGCCTTCGCCTTCCTTACCATCATCGCCCTCTTCGTCGGCATCCGGGGCTGGAACCCTGGGGCGAACATGTTCCTCGGTGGGTTGACCGGCGAGGTCGCCAACGGGCTGCCGTACGGTTGGATCGGGGTTATTGCCGCCTTGCAGTTCGGCATGTGGTACTACCTCGGAATAGAGGGCACCGCGCAGGCGGCGGAAGAATGTCGGTCCGCCTCCAGGTCCATCCCACTCGGGAGCATGGCGGGGATCGTGACGCTCATCATCGCGGCGACCCTGACTTGGTACGTGGCGGCCGGCCTACTGCCCTGGCAGTACCTCGGCACCGCCATCACGCCGCTCTTCGACGTGGCCCGGGTGGCCGGCAGCGGCGTGCTGGTCGTACTGCTGCTCTTGGGCACCTTGTGCGCCACTCTCGCCTCGGCTAACGGGTGCATCAACGACGCCTCGAGGGCCTGGTTCTCGATGGGGCGCGACCGGTACCTGCCGGCGTGGTTCGGTGCGGTGCACCCCCGCTACAGGACCCCCTTCAGGTCCATAGTCTTTCTCATACCCGTTGCCATCGCCTTCGCCATCCTGCCGGTGCTGCTCAACAACCCGACGCTGTTGTCCACGGTCATTACGTTCTCGATCCTCTCCGGCCTGCTGGGGTACAGCTTTATGGTCCCGAACTTTTTCAGGTTCCGGAGGCTTTGGCCGCTCGGGTCCGTGCGCCGAGGCTACGTGTTACCGTTCCACCCCCTACCGGCCTTCGCGCTCGCGCTCCTGTCGGCGCTGGTCTTCTTCGCGACCTTCCTGGGGTACGGCACGGTGTTGCTCTCTATCCTGGCGTTCTATTTCCTGGCCTCGATCTGGTTCGTCGTGCGCCGGTACAAGTACGTCAAGCGCGGCGCACAGTTCACTGCGCCCCTGCCCCGGCCCAAAGGCTACTGACCCGGAGTCCGCACGATGATCGAGAAGATACTCTGCGCGACGGACGGGTCGCACAGCGCGAGAAAGGCGGTAGACTTCGCTGCCCCCCTCGGCGCGGCATGCGGCGTTCACGTCGCCTTCGTGGTGGTCAACACCGTAACGGAGGAGAAGCTGCGCACCACGGTCGGCTGGAACTCCGAGGAGTTGAGAGTCGCCCAGGCCCAGATCCGAGGCGAGCTCGACCACGCCCGCGAGGTCGCGGAGAAGGCAGGCACCGACTTCAGCCTGCACGAGGCCGAGGGCCGGAACGTGGCGGAGACGATAGTGGCTTTCGCACGGTCCGAGGGATGCAACCATATCGTCGTGGGCTCGGCCGGCCGCTCGGGCCTGGTTGGCGCCTTGATCGGCTCCGTCGCGAGGGGCGTCGTCATCCAGGCCGCCTGCCCGGTGACGGTCATGCGCTAGTCGCGATGAGCCTGCTTCTCGTCTGGCTTTTCGCCGGCCTCGGCCTCCTCGCCTTTCTCCAGGCGCGCCACGTCCGCAAGGTGAAACGCGAGAGAGGCGGGCTGTTCGACAAGGTGGAGCACCTCTTCTCCGGTGTGAAGGTCCGTCAAGACGGCATCAACTACCCGACGCTTACGGGCGGGTACCGGGGGTATCAGATCAAGCTGGAGCCGATGGTGGACTCCCTGACCTTCCGCAAGCTGCCCGTGCTGTGGCTTATATCGACCCACCACCGGCCGCTGAACGTGGCGGCTCCGCTGGACATCCTGCTGCGTCCCACCGGCACGGAGTTCTTCTCCCCCAACAGCGACTACCAGCACGACCTGCCCCTGGACGTAGACTGGCCGGAGCACGTCCGCGTCGCCAGCCCCAGCCCGGCGGAAGGACCAGCCGTGTCAGCTTTCAAACCGTTCCTGCCGTTTATAGCGGACCCGGACACCAAGGACGTGCTCGTCACCGGACGCGGCGTGCGCCTGGTGAGCCGGTTGGCCGAGAGCGAGCAGGCCCTCTACCGGGTGACCCGCCGGGCCGACCTCGGCCGGGTCGGGCTCACGGAAGAGCGGCTCGCCCCGGTCCTCGACGCCCTGGTCGGGATCGGGGACATCTTTGCCGGGTCCGAAAACGGTGAAGAGCGGTGAAAAGAGACGCCGAAACGGGGAAGCCCCCGAACCCGAAGCTGGTCCTCCTGATAGCCCTCGTGCTGCCCGGGGTGGGCCAGGTCGCCAACCGGATGCCCACCCGCGGCCTGATGTTCGTCTTCTACGTCATCCTGCTGGCGGTCGTGACCTACAACCTCACGACGCCGGGGCATTCCGTTATCGGACGCTACTCCGGCGGCATCTTCGTCTACGTGCTCAGCGTACTGGATGCGTACAGGTGGGCCCTGCACCGGTACAAGGTCTTCGGGACCGGCCGCTAGAGGAGCTGGTTGAACATGTCCCTGGCGGCCTGTTTGTAGTAGAGCCCTTCGGCTGCGTCCACGGTGTTCTCCAGGTGCGTCGCCAGGGTCATCGGTCCGACCCCGCCCGGACCGGAGTGATCCAGGCTGCCCGCCGTCGCGCTCCTTTGAAATTCACGTCCCCGCGCAGTGAGCCGCCGGCTAGGCGATTGATGCCGACGTCGATCACGGTTGCCCCCTCTTTTACCCATTCGTCCCTGATGAGGTTTGCCTTGCCGCCTGCGACCACGAGGACATCGGCGCCAGCCACGTACTGCGGGAGGTCTTGCGTGTAGACGTGGCAGGTCGTCACCGTGCAGTTCTCGGCCAGCAACTCCAGGGACATCGGTCGTCCCACGTGATTAGAGCCGACCACGACCGCGTGTTTCCCCTGATGGATATTCCTCGTGTGGCCCAGCAGCTTCATCACGCCACGCGGGGTGCACAGCCGGAGGGCCGGTAGCTTTGTCGCCAGACGACCTATGTTGAAGGGATGAAAGCCTTCCACGTCCTTCTTTGGGGCGATGTGCTCGATCACGGTCTCGTCGTCTATGTTGGCCGACAGCGGCATCTGCACCAGGATACCGTCGACCGCCGAGGCGTCCGCATTAAACTCGTCCACCAGCTTCAGCAACTCCTCTTGGGTCGTACCAACGGGCAGATCGTGAGGTCCGGAGCGGATGGCCACCCGCTCGCGCACCCCCCGCTTCTTGCGCACGTGGATCCGGGAGGCGGCGTCGGAGCCGACCAGGACGACCGCCGCTGGCCGGGGACCCGCCCGAGCCGGGGCCGAAGCCGCGCGACGCGCTCCTGCAAGTGCTCCCGTATATCGTCCGCTATGGACCTGCCGTCCAGCGTGCGGGCATGACCGTCACCTGGCACATGGGCTTCAATCGAAGGTACCTGCCCCCTTCTTCGTTCTCCTAGCAAACGTTAGGCCGGCGCCGGCCTACCGGGACCTCCCCCACAGCGCGTTTCCGGAACCGGACAGCATCTTCAGCGCGCCCGGCGGGTAGCTGATCTTCTCCGTTAGGATCAGGTCCACGTGGACGTCGTGCTGGACAAGGGCAAACTCATCCACCAACTAAACCTCGAAGTCCCCTGCAACCAGGGACGGGCGCCCGTCAACGCCCCTACCAGCATGTCATAGTATCCCGCCCCGTGGTCCAGCCGTCCCCCGCGTACGTCGAAGGCCACCCCGGGGATCGGCGCGAGGTCCACGGCACCGAGGTTTATAGCGGAACGCGGATCCGACTTCGGCTCGCTTATCCCCCAAACCACAGGCTCCAGGTCTTGCGCAAGGTCTCTAATCTCCTAGAGGTCCAGCGCTCCCCTCTCCCGGTTTACCTTGGGACGCACTAGCCTCTTGCCATCTTCCAACACGGAGCGCAAGAACGGCTCGGTCCGCACTTCGCTGCCGGAGCCAGCGTAGGCCATCACCTCGCCGGCACGACGGTAGGTCCTCAGGTCCAGGACCTTACCGAAGATGGTATGGCTTGATTCCCGGTGCTCAGCATCGCCCATGACCTCCCGCCTGCCAAGCGCCTGGCGCCTCAGCGCCTGCTTCGACCTGCCTAACGGCCTCGAAACTTCGACCATTTCGGCCTTCTAAGACCCGCGGAAGGAGCAGCGAGTGTCTGCTAGAACAGCCCGATCACTTCCCCATTCTTGCCAAGGTCTATGCGCTCTGAGGCCGGCGACTTGGGCAGCCCGGGCATGGTCATTATGTCCCCACACACGGCGACGACGAACTCCGCCCCGGCGCAGAGCCGAACCTCGCGTATCGGGAGCACGTGGCCGGACGGGGCGCCCCGCAGCGAGGGGTCAGTCGAGAACGAGTACTGGGTCTTGGCGATACACACTGGGTAGCGGCCGTACCCGTCCTCCTGAAACTTGTGGATCTGGCGCCGCACCCTCGTGTCCGCCACCACCTCGCTGGCCCCGTAGATCTTGGTCGCCACAGCGGAGATCTTGTCCCACAACCCGTCTTCTTCGTCGTAGACGAACCTGAAACGCGCGGGCACGCGCTCCACGGTGTCGACGATGGCGTAGGCCAACTCTTCGGCTCCTGCTCCTCCCTTAGCCCAGTGGTTCGTGAGCACAACTTTCGCCCCCTGGTGTGCCACGCTTTCCTGTAGGAGCGAGATCTCCGCCTCCGTGTCAGACGGGAAGCGGTTGATCGCCACGACGCACGGCAGTCCGAAGTGGTTCCGGACATTGTTGATGTGACGCTCCAGATTCGCCAGCCCGCCCTCAAGCATCCCAAGATCCTCGCGTTCAAGGTCCCCAAGCTCGGCGCCGCCATGGAACTTGAGCGCCCGGATAGTAGCCACGAGCACGACCATAGACGGGCGCAAACCGGACATCCGGCACTTTATGTCCACGAACTTCTCGGCCCCGAGGTCCGCACCGAAACCGGCCTCCGTGAGGACGTAATCCGCGAGCTTTAGCGCAGTCTTCGTCGCCATGACCGAGTTGCAACCGTGGGCGATGTTGGCGAAGGGCCCGCCATGAACGAAGGCGGGGTTGCCCTCCAGGGTCTGCACGAGGTTGGGCTTGATAGCGTCCCGTAAGAGCACGGCCATCGCACCGTGGGCATTGAACTCGCGCGCAACCACCGGCTTCTCGTTACGCGTGTAACCGACGACTATGTTCCCCAGCCGCTCCTTCAGGTCCTCGAGCGAGGTCGCGAGGCAGAGTATCGCCATGACCTCCGAGGCGACCACGATGTCGAAGGCGTCCTCCCGTGGGAACCCGTTGGTCGTGGCCCCCAATCCCACGACTATGTCGCGGAGCGCCCTGTCGTTCATGTCCACGACGCGCTTCCACACTATGCGGCGCAAATCAAGCCCGAGGTCGTTGCCCTGGTGAACGTGGTTATCCACTAGCGCGGAGAGAAGATTATTGGCCAGGGCTATGGCGTTGAAGTCGCCCGTAAAGTGCAGGTTGATATCTTCCATGGGTATGACCTGCGCGTACCCACCACCCGCAGCCCCACCCTTGATGCCGAAGACGGGGCCGAGCGAAGGCTCCCTTATACAGGTTATCGCCGTCTTCCCTATACGGTTCAGGGCGTCCCCGAGCCCGACCGTGGTCGTCGTTTTTCCCTCTCCGGGGGGCGTCGGGCTTATGCCGCTGACGAGGATAAGCTTGCCATCCGTCCGCTCCTCCAGAGACCGAATGAAGTCCAGCGAGAGCTTAGCCTTATAGTGGCCGTACGGGTCGAGGTGTTCCTCCTTTATGCCGAGCTTGTCTTCCGCCACCTCGACTATGCGCCTGGGATTCGCCCGCTGCGCAATCTCAATGTCCGACAACATATCCCCACTCCCCGTGTTTCTTAACAGTAAATTTATATTACTGATGTTTAAACAATATAGCGCAATCGCCATTGCGCGGCAAACAGCCGTCAGCGGACCAAAGTTGCCCTAGTACAGCCCGTTAACCCCTCAAGCGCCGAGGCGTCTTCGGGGGACAGGTCCCGGCCCAGAGCGTCGCCCAGGAACGCGGCCGCCTCCTCGGGCGTGAACCGGAGGTCAGGGGCGTGTAGCTCGGCCATTTGGCCGCGGGCGCGCAGCCTGGTCAAAGGTAGGGGCGGATCGACGCGGACCGAGACAACGAGGTGTGCGGCCTCGGGCAGACGCTCCAGCATGAAGGAGACGATCGAATGTACGCGCTCCGAGTCAATCAGGTGATAGTCGTCGAGGACCACCGTGACCTCGCCAGGGAGGTCTGCGATCTCGTTCATCAGGGCGCCGAGCACGGCTTCCATCCGCGGCGGCTCGGCCGAGCGTAGCGCGGCGAGCGCGCCTTCGCCGAGCCCCTCCCTGCCGCAGTCCTGAGTGCGGCCACGAGGTAGGACAGGAACCGCACGGGGTCGTTGTCTGCCTCGTCCAAGGATATCCCGGCCCAACGAACCGAGCGCCGACATCGTCACCTACATAAGGTACGGCACACCCAAGGCACAGATCGTGGAGCGTCTTGAGGCACTCCAGAGGCGAGCGGAAGAGGGGGTCGATTCGAGTTCCGTCATAGTCGGGAGTCGAAGACTGTGAGGTCGAGGCGGGCGAGGCGTACGGGGTCGAGGAGGATGTCCATGGTCGTGATCCGCCCGTTGTGCACCGTGAGGGCGGCGATCGCGTAGACTTCTCCGTCGAGCAGCCCGAACTCGATGCAGTGCTGCACGATACAGCCCAGCTCACTCCAGGCGCCCGTTCGCCTTCAGGAGCTTCAGCGCCCGCATAGTCGCGTAGCCGCGCCACTCGACGACCGCCGTGGACGAGAAGACCTCGAAGTCGACATCCCATCCGCCGTCCGGTCCCTGCTCGGCGGCGAGCCTGTCCAGGTCGTCGGCGATCGCATCCGCTCCGAGTGCGCTTCGCAGCGGGCGGTCGGGCTCGGGCGAGAAGTCGAGCGGCCGCATCCGCTCGCCCTCGGCCCCGCCCTCGACGGACATCGTGCCCGATGCGGGGAGAAAGGCGCCCAGGCGCTCGAGCTCGCCCGGGGCACCGGCGTTTTTGCCGTGCAGAGCGTCGAGGAGTTGGAGCACGAAGCGGAACTCGATCGCCATGCTCGGCCGATCCATGGCCGCGATCTTCCCCAGGCAGTACTCGGTCGCCCGGGCGAGCCAGGGATGTTCGGCGACGGCCGAGTCCTGGTCGGCGACCCGGTGGGCGATCCAGCACACGAAGCTGGTGCTGAGCAGCGACGACCGCGTGTGATCGGCCCGGGTCCAAAGCGGCGCCGACCCCGCCCCGTCGGCATACGGCAGCGCGAACGGCAGACCGCCGTCGGCGAGCGAGACACGTTCGAGCCAATCGCACAGGCTCGCGGCCAGGGGACTCGTGAGCGGAGCGATCTCCTCGAGCGCTTCGAACGCTTCCATGGCCCCCACGGGCTGGCTGCTCTTGCTGCGCAGATCGGGATGGAGCGCCCAGCCGAAGCCGCCATCGGCATTGGCATAGCCGGCCAATGCGGCGACCGCAGACTCCGGGTCGCCGTCTCCGAAGAGCAGCTCACAGCGGCGGCGGTCGATCAGCCTCGCGTTGGTGTCCATGAACTCCCGCGCCGACTCGGTCATCTGCATAGTGCATCTCCCCTTCTCTGATGTGTTGTCCCGTTGTTGGTCAATCAGTCGATGAGCGCCCCGCAACTTATGTTCGCGGTGGCTGCGGTCATGGTGCGGGCCTTGTCCGAAGCCACGAAGGCCGCCACGTTGCCCACGTCCTCGAGCGTCGGCCCCCGCCCGAGCATCGTGTGCTTCTCTATGCCCTCGACGAGCGCCTCGCGCCCGTCGAACTGCGGGATCGCTTCGGGCACGGCGTCCGTCCGCAGCGTCACGGCCCGTACGCCGTGCGGGCCGAGCTCGAGCTCGGCCAGCGCCCGGGCGACGGTCCTGGCGGCGACCAGCTGCGTGCGCATCTTCGGCACGTAGGCCACCCCGTCCCGCCTGCCCCACTCCGCCAGCGGCCCAACGAACTCGTGGAACTGCGCCGCACGCAGAACACGCACCGGGATCGGGCCGGACAGGTGGGCCCGATCGTGGGCGGCCTTCGCCGCGTAATAGCCCGCGGCGAACCGGTCGATCCCGATGATGGACACCACGACCACCCGCCGCCCGCCCGCCCGCTCGCCGGCCTCCTGCAGGTTGCGGGCGGAGGCGATGAAGAAGTCCGTGGCCGCCTGCTGGTCGGGCGACGGCCCGGTGGCGGCATCGATGACGACCTCCACGCCGGACAGCGCCTCCACAAGACCTTCGCCGGTGACGACGTCCACGCCGGTGGCACGCGACATCGAGACGACGTCGTGTCCACTGGCCTCGAGCACGTCGACCAGATGGCTTCCGACCCGCCCTGTTGCTCCGGCAACTGCA
>DASQVA010000087.1:0-15948 GCA_035641035.1 Rubrobacter sp.
TGCGAGCTCCTCAAATCGCCGCGAGCCCCACCTCATGCACTCTCGGCGGTGGCCCATCGGTCCCGCCCGGCGCGCCAGGTAGCGCAGGATCTCCACCCGCCTCGGATGCAACGCCTCGCCCATCCCCACACCATAACTCAATGTATCGTCGTCTTCAGACAAATGCTTGGCAAGGTAAGATCGATGTTGGTCGTTATCTAGTCCGCCTCGGACCTGGCGGCGAGGTCGACGCCGGAGCGTAGCTCTTTGACGTATATGACGTAGCTGCTCTTGACGCTCATTCCGGCCCGACCGTAGAGTCTGGGTGCGCCGGTGACGCTTTCGGCGTCCACGCTAAGACCCACCTTCCGGACTCCGCGTCGGTGGTACTCGGCGAAGGCGTGGCGCAGGAGGGCGAGTCCAAGGCCGCGGTTGCGCCACGGCCGTCGCACCCCCACTACGTCTACCCAGCCCTCGTCCCTGAGCACTTTGCAGAGCGCGACGCCGCAGACCTCTTCGCCGTCGCGGGCGAGGAACCACAGCGAGGGGTCAAAGCTCGGCTTATCCGTCTCGCGCACAAAGCTCTCGAAGGTATTGCGAGGACGTCCCCACAAGTCCCGGAAGGCGTCCTCGACAGCCTCGTGTACCGTCCACTCAGCCCGGCCTGGAACGAAGGCGTGGACAGAGATGCCCGCAGGCCAGGCCGGTGGCGGCGGGGCCTTATCGAGTTCGGTCTCCATGACGTACACCCCGCGCACCGGCTCGTAGCCGACGAATTCGAGGAGTTTGCGCCCCCTCGTTGGCGGCGTTTACGTAGTGCTGTACGATGACGCGCGCGTTATCTGGGGCTTGGGGTATGTGGTCGCGCGTCCAGCGCTCACCCCAGGCGACAAGGGACGCACCGATGCCCCTTTCCCGGTGGTCCGGGTGCACGTAGCCGTAGACCGAGACCGTCACGTAGGACCGGCTGATCACGTCAGCGTAACCGGCGATCCGGCCGTCCGGCGCGACTACGACGACGGCCTCCGTCGCGAGGTCCAGTTCGTGCCAGTCGTCGATCAACTCGTCTAGGCTCATGTCTTCCTCGCCGGTGTCAGCGAGCTGGCAGGCGACGATGAGCGCGACTACCTCCTCCGCGTTCTCCCCCGAAGGAACCGTTGTCTTGTATTCTTCCGGCAGCTCCGCCATAGCCAGAAACCTAGCACAATAAAGGGGCTCGCCGTCTTGGGGAGCCCCTCGCTAGCGGTCTCGTTGTTAGCCTACTGCTGTGCGGCCGGCACCCTCGCTTCGAAGGAGAGCCCGTCGCCGGCCCGGTCCACGACGACGGTGTCGCCGGGGTCGAACTCGCCGCCGATAATTCGACTAGACAGCGGGTTCTCGATGTAGCGCCGGATGGCCCTCGCGAGTGGACGACCGCCGAATTTGGGGTCGTAGCCCTCCTCGGCGAGGAACTCCTTGGCCGCGTCGGTGACCTCGATTCGGACGCGCTGGCTCTCGAGGTGCTTGTTCAGGCGCCCGAGCATTATGTCCACGATCCTGAGCACATCCTCCTTGCTAAGCGGCTGGAAGACGATGATCTCGTCTACGCGATTGAGGAACTCGGGGCGGAAGGCCCGTTCCAGCGCCTCTCGCGCGCGCCGCTCGGTCTCGCGGAAGTCCACTCCGTCACTCGGGGTGAAGCCGAACTGCCGCGTAGAGACGAGGTGCTGGCTGCCGACGTTCGAGGTCATGATGATAACCGTGTTCTCGAAGTTGACCGTTCGGCCCTTAGCATCCGTCAAGCGCCCGTCGTCGAGCACCTGCAAGAGCGTGTTGAAGACGTCCGGGTGGGCCTTCTCTATCTCGTCGAAAAGAACGACCGAGTACGGCCTTCTGCGAACCTGCTCGGTGAGCTGGCCGGCCTCATCGTAGCCGACGTAGCCGGGCGGCGCACCGACGAGCCTGGAGACGGTGTGGGCCTCCTGGAACTCGCTCATGTCTATCCGGATCATGGCCTCCTGATCCCCGAAGAGGTACTCGGCGAGAGTCCTGGCGAGCTCGGTCTTGCCAACCCCGGTGGGACCGAGGAAGATAAAGCTCCCGACGGGGCGCTTCGGGTCCTTGATGCCGGCCCTAGCACGCCTTATGGCCTCGGCGACGGCCGACACCGCCGGCTCCTGGCCGACGACCCGCTCGTGCAGCACGGCCTCCAGATTCAGGAGCCTCTCGGCCTCCTCCTGGACGATGTTGGTTGCCGGCACGCCGGTCCACTCCTCCAAGATGCGGGCGATGTCCTCACGCGTCACCTCTGGGGCGTCGGTCTCGAGTCGCCCGACCCAGCCCTCCTGTACCTGCTCGAGCTCGATCTTGAGCTGCTCCTGACGCTGCTTGAGGTTCGCGGCCTTCTCATAGTCCTCGGCGCGAACGGCGTCGTCTTTCTCGCGCTCGAGGGAGGCGATCTCCTCCTCCATGCGCCTCACGTCCACCGGCGGCACTGTCGAGCGCAGCCGCACCTCGGCCGCCGCCTCATCCAGCAAGTCTATGGCCTTGTCGGGCAGGAAGCGGTCCGCGATGTAGCGGTCGCCGAGCTGGGCTGAGGCGACTATGGCCTCGTCGGAGACGTGCACCCGGTGGTGAGCCTCGTAGCGGTCCCTAAGGCCGAAGAGGATCGCGACCGTCTCGTCCACCGTCGGCTCGTCCACCAGCACGGGCTGGAAGCGCCGCTCAAGCGCCGGGTCCTTCTCGACGTGCTTGCGGTACTCGTCGAGCGTGGTGGCGCCCACGACCTGAAGCTCACCGCGCGCGAGCGCAGGCTTGAGCATGTTCGAGGCGTTGACCGCGCCATCGGCCCCACCCGCACCTACGATGGTGTGGAGCTCGTCTATGAACAGGACGATGTTCTTCTCCTCCTGCTGGAGCTCCTTGAGCATCTGCTGCATCCGCTCCTCGAAGTCCCCGCGGAAGCGGGTGCCGGCTACGAGCCCGCCCACGTCGAGCGCCAGGACGCGCTTGCCTCTCAGCGACTCCGGGATGTCTTCGGAGACTATGCGCTGCGCCAAGCCCTCGGCCACGGCGGTCTTGCCGACGCCGGCCTCGCCAATGAGGACGGGGTTGTTCTTGGTGCGCCTGCTGAGGATGCGGACGACGCGCGCTATCTCCTCGGCGCGGCCGATGACCGGGTCAAGCTCGCCCTCGCGCGCCATCTGCGTGAGGTCGCGGCTCACCTGATCCAGGGTCGGCGTCTTGCTCGGCGGACCCTGTTGCCCGCCGCCCATACCAGGACCCCCGGCGGCGGTGCCTGACGTCCCGGCCCCCTGGCCCCTCTGCGCGCCCTGCTGCATGAGGCGCAGGATCTCGCGCCGCAGCGCCTCCGCGTCGCTGGCACCGTGCTGTTGCAGGATCCTGTAAGCATTGCCATCACCCTCGCCAAGCAGGCCGAGCAAGAGATGCTCGCTCCCAACCTGGCCCGTTCCCATCTGCCGGGCGGCGGTAAAGGAGAGTTGGAGAGCGCGCTTCGCACTCGGGGTGAACGTATAGATCTGCTCCCCAGGGTCGCCGCGGAACTCCTGGAAGCGCGACCGCATCCCGCTCACGTCCGCACCGGCCCGCTGCAGCAGCTCGGTCGCCGCGTTCTCGCCGGTCACGATGCCCGCGAGCAAATGATCGGTGCCTATCGCCGCTGTCCGGGTGGTGCCGGCCGACGCCTCGCGGGCGCGCATAACCGCCTGCTGCGCCTCCGGACTGAGCGCGTCGAAAAGACTCCCCGGGCCCTGGTCCTGCTGCTGTATAAGATTCTGCAACATCCCGAATGGGTCGGCGCCACCCTGCGTCCCGCCACCCCCGATCATGCCCAGCTGCCGCGCACACTGCGTACACAAGTAGCTGGTGGCCCGCTGACCACCCTGCTGGCTGAAAACCTGCACGCTCGCGGGCCTTACCCTACAGTTCTCACATACCATTCCTCGAAAGCCTCCCGTCGAATAAAACCCTATACGCCTTCTTCTCCAATACGGGAGAAGCGCCAACAGACCAAATCTTAGTATGACGTGCTCATATTTTATTACCTGAAAGTGATAGATCAAGGCGGCTTACGCGAGGCCAGGCCGTGGTAAGAAAAGGCTTCAGCGTCTACGAGGAGGTTCAAGGGTGGAAGAGCGCGGGCTCGTTGGGTTGGAGGCGAGGACGGCGGACGGCGCGGAGGTCGGGCGCATCTCGGAGGTGTTGGAGGATGAGGAGAGCGGGGAGGTCACGCACGTCGTGGTCGAGCGCGAGGAGGAGCGGTTCGAAGTGCCGATCACGGCCCTCTCCCTCGACCCCGAGGCGGACTTCGCTACCTTTCACGCCGACCGTTCAGACGAGGAGCCGGGCGACCACGTCGGTGACGAGGAGCTTCCGGCAGGCTACGCGCCAAACGAGTCCGAGGTGGACGATTACGAGCACGAGGGCCAGTTTGTCACCGAGCCGACGGACCCTGACGAGACGGTCAGCGTGGAAGCTCAGGCTTCCACTGAGCGCGACGAGGCGGGCGGCTGGCAGGATGAGGAGTTCACCACCGATTCGGGCTACCCACGCACCGACGTCTACATAGACCCGGATACTGGCGAGACGAAGGTCGACCCCGCCTTGAACGAGAGCGACGGCGTGGGCGACGAGGTGGAGCGCTTGCTCGACGGGACGGGGCTCGAGGTGCGGGCCGTGAAGGAGGGTGTTGTGGAGCTCGCCGGTGCTGCGGCTTCCAAGGAGGACCTGGCGGAGATGGTGCGAGAGGTTATGGGCCTCCCAGAAGTGCGCGAGGTGGACACCACGGACGTGGACTTAGGGTAGGGGTCCCCTTTTCCAGGAGTGGCTTTGCTCTTGTAGTATATTCGCCCCGGCAGGCGTTTAAGAGGGGAGAGTGTCAGAAGGGTCTTGCTCGCGTTCGCGATGATGGCGGTACTCTCATCGCCGCGGAGGTTACGTCGGCCATCACTTAGGGCCAACCGGTGGCAACAAACACCTAAACGTCGGTGCTCTAGTGAGGACCTTCGAGAGGCAGACATACCCCTACTGTTCCGGGACCCTGATCTCGTCTACTGTCTTCCTGACGGCCGCACACTGCGACAAAGACGGCTCGGCGGTCTACGTCACCTTCGACTCGACCTATACCTCGAAGTCTAAACTCTACTCCGGAACATCCTACACCAACGAGCTGTATCCTGGCTACCAGGATGACCCTTACGACATCGCAGTCGTCGGCTTAGACAAGCCGATCTGGGGCATCGCGCCAGCGCAGCTGCCCACCCTCGGACAGTTCGACGCTTTAAAGCTGTATAGAATTTTATTAAGTATAGTCGGGAGAGCGGCGGCGTTTCGGGCCGCCGGTTCGGGTGCCAGAGCGGGAGTGATCTTATGTTCAAATGGCGCCCAGGATCTCCTGTATCCCGACGTAGAGGAAGAGCAGCACGGAGACGCCGAGTATAAGGTTGGAGAGGAGGCCGCTGCGGTACTCGCGGTCCACGCGGCGGTTGAGAAGCCAGATTAGGGTTATTGCCAAGAATGGCATGAAGAACGCGCCGAGGGAGGCGTAGATGATCACGATGAGGACAGGCTCGTCGAAGGTGAGGAGCAGCATGGGCGGGAAGGTGATCCAGACGAGAAAAGCCCTGAAGAAGTAGCCTCTCTCGGAGAGGTACTCCTCGCCCTCTTCCTCGGGGATCCGGCGTATAGTTCTCACCAGGTCGCCAAAGAGGTACGCGCCACCGTTCCACGCCCCTGTGATGGAGCTCGTCGCCGCCGCCCAGAAGCCGACGAGGAACAACCAGCTCGCCACGGGGCCGAAGCGCTCGGCTATGGGGTTAGAGAGCTCGACTAGCCCCCCTTCGTCCTCGATGCTCGTCCCGCTGGCGAACAACAGCTCGGCCCCGATGACCAGCATCGCGACCATAAAGATGCCCGTCGCGATGTACCCGACGCCGAGGTCGGTGCGCATCATGGGGATCCAGCCGGGGCGTCGCCAGCCGCGCTCGCGTACCCAGTAGGTGTAGGAGACCAGCGTGAAGGTTCCCCCCACGCCCCCGATAACCGCGAGCACGAACGGCAGCGAGCCCTCGGGCATCCGCGGCAAAACTGTGCTCACGGCGAGTGCGCCCACGTTCGGCACCAGAAATATCGCCAGCCCCACGACCGTGACGAACATGAGGCCGACAAAGACCTCCATCACCCGTTCGAAGAGTTCGTACTGGCCTATGATGCAGATCAAGAACCCGAAGACCACGGAGTGCAGGATCGCCCAGGCCCACAGCGGCATCACGCCGGGGAACATCGCCGTCACCGCGAGCGCGGAGGCCGAGGGCGCGGCCGCGCCGAAGAAGAACGTCACGAGCGCCAGGTAGACCATAAAGTAGCCTGTCGCCCACCAGCCCATGATGTGCCAGCCGTCGAGGACGGTCGTCCTGGTCGCCATGTACCAGCGCCCCAGCCCCTCGGTCAGCGCGAACTTCAAGGCCGCGCCCAGGATGATCGCCCAGATCAGGACCGTCCCGAACTCCGTGCCGGCCGTGAGCGAGGAGACCATGTCCCCCGCACCCACGCCCGTCGCCGCGACCACGAGTCCGGGCCCGATCACACGCAGCCTGCTCCTCCAGGTGGAGGGGACCTCGCTCCTTGCGGCGCTCCCCCTACCGGCCCCGCCCGTAACGTCGGCCATCTCCTGTCCTTCCCACGCCTCCGGTAGTCACATTACATACCAATCCCGGTCCCCGGACAATCCCGTGTCGCGAGGCTAGAACGGGATACTATTGGGCTAGAGCGCAGCCGTCCTTACGGGGGTCGCTGCCGCACGCACGAACGCCGCTCTCAAGCATGCGGATGAGCTGGGCGCCGCCGACCGGGATTACGTAGTCCTCGCCCACCTCTACTTCGTGGCCCTTGCTGCGCAGCCTCTCTACTTCCCTCTCCGGGAGGCGGCCCTCGACGAGGAGGATCTCCTCCCCGTGTCGGTGGCGAGGATGGTCCACGGCCTCCTGGGCGGTCATGCCGTGGTCTATGAGGTTCGAGAGCACCTGCGCGTGGCCCTGGGGCTGCATCGCACCGCCCATGTTCCCGAAGACGGCCCAGAGGGCTCCGGTATCTGAGTTGGTAGCGAGGCCCGGGATGATCGTGTGGAGCGGACGTTTGTCCGGGGCGAGAGAGTTCGGGTGGTCCGGGTCAAGGCGGAAGGAGGTGCCCCGGTTCTGGAGGCAGACTCCAGTGTCCGGGGCGACGATGCTGCTACCGAAGCCCATGTAGAGGCTGTTGATAAACGAGCAGCCGTTGCCGTCTGCGTCCACGGCGCAGAGGTAGGTGGTGTCTTCGCCAAGCGCAGGCTCGGGTACTCGCCCGACGGCCCTATCGGGCGAGATGTGCTCGCGCAGGGTCGCGGCGTAGTCTTTGGAGATCAGTCGCTCCGTCGGGATCTCCGCGTGACGCCAGAACTCGGGGTCGCCTATCTCCTCGTAGAGGTCCCGGTAGGCAAGCTTCTTCGCCTCGACCTCAAGGTGGACTCGGTCGGCGCTCAGGGGTCCCAGAGTGCCCAAGTCGAAACCCTCCAGAATGTTGAGCATCTCGAGGGCCGCTATGCCTTGTCCCGGCGGCGGTATCTCGTAGACCCGGACGCCGCGGTAGTCGGTCGAGATCGGCTCGACCCAGGTCGACTCGTGGGCCGCGAGATCCTCCTCCGCCAAGTACCCGCCCGCCTCCTGCACTGCGCGCGCCATGCTCCTGGCTATCCCCCCGTTGTAGAAAGCATCGGCCCCGCCCTCGGCGACGGCTGAGAGGGTGGCCGCCAGGTCCTCTTGAAAGAACAGCTCCCCCGGCCTCGGCGCCCGTCCCTCCGTCAGGAGGGCCCGCGCCGCGGCCTCGTTCTCGCTGAGCAGCTCCTCGGCGACCTGCCAGTAGCGGGCGACGACCTCGGAGACGGGGAAGCCATTCTCGGCCAACTCCCAGGCGGGCTCGAGCAGACGCGCCAGCGGCAGGTTGCCCAAACTGTTCGCGGCGTCCTCCCACAGCCGGACCGCGCCGGGGACCACGACCGTGAGGCCACCGCGCTCTGGCATCTCGTCCAAACCCAAGTCCCGCAGCTTCTCGACGGTGGCGGTCTTCGGGGCCCGGCCCGAACCGTTTGCCCCCAGGACGCGGCCCGTATCGGCCTCGTAGTAGAGGAGGAAGGCGTCGCCGCCCATACCGGTCGCCATGGGCGAGAGGACGGCCATGCAGGCAGCCATCGCGACGCAGGCGTCGGCGGCTGTTCCGCCGGCGTCGAGGACGCGGATGCCGGCCAGCGCGGCGCTCGGGTGCTCGCAGGCGACTGCACCCCTTGTCCCGAAGACGGTCGACCGGCCACCCTGGTCGGGCCTGCGGACGCTCGCGGCGGCTTCCTCACTTCGGAACATTGGCTTGGGACCCCCTGTAGAGTCGTATGACCTTTCTTACAGTTTATAGAACTCGGCGGTGGGTATAGTGCAATGGTAAGCAAAAAGGAGGAAACGCATGAACGGTGGCAAGGGAATCTACTTGGGCGGAACTCTACTCTCGATCATTATCTCGCTGCTCCTGTACTTCTCGGGCAGGCGGGAGTCGGCGATCTTCGTTGGCCTTTGGGCCCCGACGATCATGAACCTGGGCCAGACCCTGCTCGAAGACGACTAAACTCTGCAAGATCCTGCGGAGTCGCTCCGCGGGTCACAAACTACCGTGGCGGGCCGGTCTTAAGACCGGCCCGCTTACGTCCTCCGGCTCGCTAGAATCTTCTGAACTTCTGGAGCAGATCCATGAGCCCCAGACGCTTAACGATCGGTCGGCCATGGTGAAAACTCAGAGATGTTATGGGGCAGTAAGCTCATCGTTACCGACGCGTGCGGGGAGCGATGGAGACACGGCCAAGAACCGCGTGAAGGAGACTGGCGGCCCGCTAACCGGCAACAAGGCCAAGTAGGCCGAGGGGCGTACGGACCAGGACAAAGGAACCCTAAAGAAGGAGGGCGCCGCCAAAGATCTCCTGAAGGAAAAGGTTATGCTATCGGGCCGGGGTCCTACAGGACTCCGACCTTTTCGTGTCCAGAGCATGCACTGAACATGAAGTTCCGAAAACTTAACGCCTCGGAAGGATGGAGCATCGGCTTCTACGCCGTTAGTGAACAAAGGTTGGAGATTACTTGTTGGGGATACGCCGCATCAGGCTCGAGCGTGTTGTGCTTTCGCATACGCGCTCCTCCACAACCACACTCGGCGTCCGGCCTCCGTGGTCGCTACTGAACCGCTACCGAACTTTAGCCGGGGGTTATCCGGTCGTCGGTCCTTTACACACAACCCATAAAGCGTCTACCGACGGTAGCCGCACACGCCGAGCAGATCGAGGGCACGAAAAGGCTGAAGAGATACAAAGTCTAGGGGACCCCGACGAGTTCGTGGATCGTAGGGGCAAGGGCGTCGTCCACGGCGGCGTTGGCGCAAACGAACTCATCGGCTAGGGCGGCGACGCGCCTGCTTTGACCGCTTCTACGACGGTGGCGGTCGCGACACCGTCCAGTCTAGGGACGTCCCGGGTGTCAAGGATACGGTGCGCTGCGGGGCGGGTACCGACAAAGTGTACCCTGACAAGGCCGACGTCATCTCCGACGACTGCGAGAGGGCAAGGCCTGGTAAGCTACCTAGGTTTTCCCGAGAGCGCCCTGTCGAGAACCTCTCAAATCGAACGTCGGAGTCCGTCCCTTCCACGCACTCGGGTGAATAGAAGACCTCGTTGTTCGTGGGTGGCGCGGAGGCATCCATAATCTCGAAAACTCACACAAGCGAACTCTTAACTGCAACAAGGAGGTATGATGACCGAACAGCCTCTACCCGGATTTCCGGACCTGATTCTGGAGCGCGACGTGCCCGCACGGATGCGGGACGGAGTAACACTCTACGCCGACATCTACCGGCCTCGAGCGGCGGTTCCTTTCCGGTCTTGTTGATGCGCCTCCCCTACGACAAGACCCAGGCGGCCAATGTCCCTTACCGCCACCCCTCTTGGTACGCTAGCCACGGCTACGTGGTCATCGCGCAGGACACCCGTGGGCGCTGGCGCTCGGAGGGAGACTTCTACCCCTTCGTCCACGAGGCTGAGGATGGTTATGATACGGTTGAGTGGGCAGCCTCGCTCCCCCACTCGAACGGCCGCGTGGGAATGTACGGTTTCTTCTACGACGGGGCCACCCAGTTGCAGGCGGCTCTGAAACGCCCGCCGAGCTTGCGAACGATCTGCCCGGGCTTCACCGGCTCTCAGTACTATGAGGGTTGGGCCTACAACGGCGGTGCCTTTGCCCTGGCCTTCAACGCCTCCTGGGCGACGAACCTCGTCATGGACGACGCTCGCAGGCGGGCAGACGACGCTGCGACCCAGAGCCTCTTAGCCGCGTTCCTGGGCGCTCCCGGCTACTACGGACACCTGCCTCTCAAGGAATACCCCCCGCTCGTCGGGTCGGGTCTCGGACGGTACTTTTTCGACTGGATCGATCACCCGAGTTACGATGACTACTGGCGCCGGTGGAGCATCGATGAGGACTATTCGCGTATCGACGTGCCCGCGCTGCACACCAGCCTTGGTGCAGGCTCTCACACTGATGGCGTCGCGAGGACACGCCTGAAGGTCGGTAGTATCCGCTAGAGCTTACGCAGGTGCACTGCGCGGACCGAGTGATCGGGGCCCTTCTCGAGGACAAGGCGCGCACGGTCTTTAGTGGGCTCGATATTGTCTTTAAGGTTGGGGTGGTCGATCTCGTCCCACACGCGCATAGCCTTCTCTTTGGCTTCTTCTACCGAGAGGTCCGCGAAACGGTGGAAGTAGGCCGAGTCGTCTTCTAGCGCTTCCTCTCGCAGGCGCAAGAAGCGATCCAGGTACCACCCCTTGATATACCTCTCCTGCGCATCCACGTAGATCGAGAAGTCGACGTAGTCGGAGACGAAGACCCTGTGTCTTTCGGAGGGCTCAGGTAGCCCGACTTCCAGCATATTGAGACCTTCCACGACTAGGACGTCGGGCTGCCCGATGTGCTGGGCTTGTTCGGGGAGGATGTCGTAGGTCAGGTGGGAGTGGAGCGGGGCATTCAACTCGGCGCGACCGGCTTTGACGTCCGCGAGGAATTGCAACAGGAGCGGCAGGTCGTAGCTCTCGGGAAAGCCCTTGCGGTTCATCAACCCCCGCGATTGCAGCACGCGGTTTGGGTAGAGGAAGCCATCTGTGCTCACCAACTCGACCTTCGGATGTCCGGGCCAGCGGGAGATCAGGGCTTGCACCATCTGCGCCACCGTGCTCTTGCCCACGGCGACGCTGCCGGCGATACCCACCACGTAGGGCATCTCCGCCGCCTGTTTGCCTAGGAAAACGTGCGACCTCCGGTACAAGTCTTGTGTGGCGCTCACGTGTAGGTACAGGAGCCAAGAGAGGGGTAGGTAAACCTTCGCTACTTCCTCCGAAGATAGATGCTCTGCTATCCGCCGCAGATTCCGCACATCGTCTTCCGATGAAGAAAGCGCGGTGTGGGCGCGCAACCGGCCCCATTCCTCGCGAGAAAAACGCACGAACGGCGAAAGCGTCGTTTCGTCGGGTTGTCCAGTGGCCATGGTAGGGTCATCCTTTCGTCTCACGGTAATTGTCTGCCGAGTAGTGAAGGAAGGGCTGGTCCGCCGTTTCGCGAGCTACGGTTCCAATGCCTCGAACAGCTTCGGGGTATCGACGTAAGCTCGAACCTTGCCGCCTTGCCGTTCTTCAGCATCCAGACGCGCACGGCGCGCCTTGAAGGCCCTCCCCGTCTCCCGAACTTTGCCTCGCGTGTATCCGACGGCCACGACATGGCCCGCCCCGGCGTCGATGAACTCATCGGGATGAACCTCAACCTCGACGGTGCGGACGAGCTTACCCAAGAACGCCGCGATCCCAGCGGCGGGCCATCTGTAGCGACCGCCCCCTGGCAGCCTCTCGGACTCGTACACCTCAACCTCTAGTTGAAGGAAGGCGACTACGGCCTGCGAGTCGCCCCATTCGAAGGCCTCAAAGAAGTTGCGCACGACAGCCGTGTTGTCACGAGACACACAAAAGCTCCTTCGGTGATCACACCAGCGAGCTTAGGATAACGCTAGTACCTTGGCCGACGTCTCCTTCAAACGGTGGACTCTTGGGATTTGCTTGGCTAGCTTTCTAGAATCCTTCGAGGGAAGTTCGCGGATACTTCTAGCCGGTGCCGGAGAGTCGTAGGCCGAGGTTGCTTGCCACGGCGTTTGCCTCGGCCCAAGCCTATAATGACAACGCCGCTGCCCTTCGAGGTGAGCTTCGGTCCCGAAGGGGCGATGAGCATGCGGCTCACCGCGTAGGCGCGAGGCGCGTGAGAAGAGGGACGAGTAGTGCCCGCCCCGGACGTGCGGCATCCGGTGGGGCGGATGTTTATGCACATTGCCCATGTATTGTGTCGGACCTCGGTCGCCGCGGGGTCTTGGAGCCACGCTTGGCCCTTACCGGGGCAGGATTGTACGGGATGTCGCATAAGCTCCCTACGTTCCTTATTCGTCTTCGGAACTTTCCTGCCGCTATCCTAGCACCCCTCGTAGCAATCTCACCCCGCAAAATCCTTGACGCCCTCGGCTTCCAGGCGGGCGAGAATCTCGCCAGCCCGGTCCGTTACCTGCCGCGGTAGCCCGGCCAACCTCGCCACGTGGACGCCGTAGGAGGAGGACTCGGCTCCCGCTTCAATCCTGTGCAAAAATACGATCTCACCCCCCACCTCCTCCGAGCTCGCCTTGTAGTTGCGGCAGCCTGGCAGCATCTCCGCGAGCCGCGTCAGCTCGTGGTAGTGAGTGGCGAAGAGCGTCAGCGACTGCACGTCGTCGTGCAGGAACTCTGCGATGGCCCAAGCCAGGCTCACACCGTCGTAGGTCGAGGTGCCCCGCCCGACCTCGTCCAAGATGACTAGCGAGCGCTCCGTCGCCCCGTTCAAGATGCTCGCCGCCTCCGTCATCTCGACCATGAACGTGGACTCCCCGCTGGCGAGCCGATCCTCAGCCCCGACCCGTGTGAAGATGCGGTCCACCACACCGAGTGTCGCCTCGTCGGCAGGTACGTAGGAGCCGGTCTGGGCGAGCAGACAGATTATGGCGACCTGGCGTAGGTAGACGGACTTGCCTGCCATGTTTGGGCCCGTAATGATCTGAAGCCGCGAGTCGCCGTCCACCTCGGAGTCGTTGGGGACGAAGGGCGTCTCCAGGTTGTGCTCGACAACCGGGTGGCGCCCACCGGTGATGCGAATGCCACGTTCATCTGTCACCTCGGGGCGGCAGTAGCGGAGCTCTGAGGCGGAGGCGGCGAAGGAGGAGACCACGTCCACGACGGCGACGCCGCGGGCGACCTTCTGCAGCTCGGGGGCGGCCTCCTTGACTGCAACCCTTATCTCCGAAAGGATTTGGCGCTCCAGCCGCTCGACCTCGTCACGGGCGCCGAGCATCCTCGACTCGTGCTCCTTTAGCTCAACCGTGACGTAGCGGGCGTTGTGCTTGAGCGCCTTGCGGTGCTGGTAGCGCTCGGGGACCGCACTGGTCTCCTTGCCCGCCACCTCTATAAAGTACCCCTCACCGTCCCGGAAGCCGACCTTCAGGGTCTTGAGGCCGGTCTTCAATCGCTCCCCAGTCTCGAAGCGGGTCAGCCACTCGTGGGCACCGTCGCGGAATCCGCGCGCCTCGTCCAGTTCTTCGGAGTACCCTGGCCGAATGACCTCACCGCTCTCCTCGGAGATCGCCACCTCCACGAGCTCGCGCACCCCGGGCGGTTCCTCCATCGCCCCGAGCACCCGCGAGAGCAGCGAGGAGCCTCCCGCCGCAGGACCGAGCGCCTCCTTCAACGGACCTATCGTCTCGAGGGCCCCCTTGAGCGAGAGCAGGTCGTTCGGTGAGGCCGAGAGCCGCACGATGCGCGTCGCGATGCGCTCGATGTCCGGGATGCGTCCCAAGTGCTCGCGCACCTCCTCGCGCAGCATAAAGTCCCCCGCGAGCGCGTCCACCGCCTCCAGGCGCTGCCGGACGCGGTCCACCTCTAGTAGAGGTCGCTCGAGCCAGCGCCTGAGGGCGCGCTGGCCCATCGGGGTCTTCGTCCTGTCCACAGTCTCTATGAGCTCGTCAAGACCCAGATTGCGGCGCGTGGCGGCGTCGAGAACCATCCCTGTACCGGGGTCGTAGGGGCGGAAAGCCACGATCTGCTCCGGCGGGTTGCCGCCGCGCAGCGAGCCTAAATACTGGATCAGGGCGCCGGCGGCGCCCACGAGCGAGGGCCGTCCATCCAGCCCGAAACCCTTCAAACTGGAGACCCGGAAGTGCCGCCTGAGCGCCTGCTCCCCCGCCGAGGGCTCAAAAGTCCAACGCGGCGCCGAGCTCACCGCGGCGCGCACCCTGGGCAGGTTCTCGGACGCGGTCCGCTCCGGCACAACAAGCTCCTGCGGCGACCAGCGCTCTAGCTCCGCGCTCAACTGCTCCTCCGGTACCTCCGTCCCCGTGAACTCGCCAGTCGAGGCCTCGACCACCGCTATCCCCACGGTGCCATCCCTGACCACGAACGCGGCCAGGTAGTTGGCCCGTCCGGCGGAGAGGACGTTGTCCTCGATCACGGTCCCCGGCGTGAGTACCCGGGTTACCTCGCGCGTGAACTGCTTGGGCTTCGTCGGGTGCGGCCTCTGCTCGGCGACGGCGACGGAATAACCCTTCCGTAACAGCGTCGACAAATGCTCCTGAAGGGCGTGCCCGGGGACCCCGGCGAGCGGGACCCGCCCCCCCGCGTAGCCCGCCGCCTCGCGGCTCGTGAGGCGGATCGAGAGCGCTTGCGAGATCCTCTTCGCGTCCTCCTCGAAGGTCTCGAAGAAAGTCCCAACCTGGTAGAACAGAATGGTCCCTGGCGGCAGTTGCGCCTTCAGCTCCGCGTAACGTCCCAACATAGAGCTATTCTACGGCCCCATCCCCCAACCGTCAGCCCCCGAAACGTCCGTGAGGTGGCGCATACCTGAGGGACACACCGTCGGTGATCCGTCCGGGGCGCTCTTGATGTACAGTGGTTCCGTGGACGACGTGGAGCCCGGGCTCTCAAAGATCATTCTGACACACGCAGCCCTCGGCGCCGGCCTTAACCTCGCCGATGCGATCCGGACCCGCGGTGTACGACGCTCGGTCGTCCTTCTCGCGCTCGGCGCAGGACTACCGGCAGTAGGCGAACTCATCGCTACAGGCTCACTCGGCCTCCTGCGCCACCGCACGCAACCCCGAACAGCGGGCGTGCCCGTCGCCATCGTGCTCGGCTGGTACGGAGCCGTCCACGGCTCCTTCACGCTCGCCGAACGGGTCCTGTCCCGGCTCCCCCTGGACGAGGCTGCGAGGAGCAAGGCCTTGCCACCCCTCGCGGCGCTGCTCGGCACCAGTCTGGACCTCGCGCTCGACCCGGCGGGCCTCGAGGCTGGCCTCTGGGAGTGGAAGGCAGACGGAACTTACGCCCGGGAGGTGGAGGGTCCCAACGGGCGCACTGGCGTGCCGCTCGTCAACTACCTGGGCTGGTTCGCGCTGGTCGGGGGCGCGGCGTCCGTCTACGGGCGGGCGTGCCGGCGCGAAGGAGATCCCGAGGGCGGACGGCTCCCTGGGCTGCTCCTGCTGCTGCCCTATCTGACGGCGCTTCTGTGGGCGGTGGGGCGGCGGAGGCCTGGATACCTGCTCTACTCGGCCCTTTTCCCGGTCGCGCTGTACGTAGACCTGAGAAACGGATAATCTCGCCTCTGAGACGCAGCCTAGAGAGGAGCAAGCGTGAGATCGAAGCCGGTGATCCTAGACGTAGACCCTGGCCACGACGACGCCGTGGCCTTGATGATGGCCTGCGGCTCACCCGATCTGGACCTGCTGGCCGTGACGACAGTCGCCGGTAACGTCCCACTGGAGAAGACAACGCGCAACGCCCTGCGCGTTCTCTCCTTGGTG
>DASQVA010000088.1:0-8862 GCA_035641035.1 Rubrobacter sp.
AATCACCACGCCCGCCCCGCCTCCGCCAAGCTCGCCGCTTTCAAGGGAGAGTTCGACCCTGCGTGGCCCGTGATCCGGCTCCTCGAGAAGCTCAAGCTCGCGGAAGTCCTCACCAAGGTCGACGAGGGCTGGGAGGATCACCGCCGCCGCATCCCCCTGACGAAGGTGAGCCCGCTCGGCGCCACCACCGTAAAGGATTAACCCAGAAGACATCCGCCCGTCGCCCATCTGTCGGGGCGACGGACGTCCGAACATAGCCACCGTCCTCCTCGATGTTTCCGACAGCGGGCCAAAGACCCGCGTCGCTCCTCGCCGCTCCTCGCCGCTATATTGCGGGCCAGCTCCGTTGGCTATCTAGAGGAGATACATCGTACAGGCACCGACGACGAGGAGGGGAAGGCTTCTCTGCCAGGAGCGCGACCGCATACCCATACCCGAAGACGTACCCGCCCTCGGCATCCGGAAGGGCGATGAGGGCATAGTCCGCAAGCTGGACCTCTACAACGACACCGTCTTCGCCTTCTTGATGATCACCTACTCGACCGGACAGATCAGAGGATGGATCATCATGAGGATCAAACCGAACCATAAGGTCCGGTTCTTCACGACCACCCCGCGCTAACCCGATCCCGCCGCGCTCCTGGATGGCCCGGCGTCACCCCAGCAGCAGGTACAATAGCGCCTTCTGGGCGTGCAGGCGGTTCTCAGCCTGGTCGAAGACCCGGCTTCTCGGCCCATCTATGACCCCTGCCGTGACCTCCTCGCCCCTGTGCGCCGGCAGGCAGTGCAAAAAGATGGCGTCCCCGGCCGCGAGGCCCATCATTTTCTCGTCCACCTGATACGGGGCGAACCTCTCTTTGCGCTCGGCGGCCTCGGCCTCCTGTCCCATGCTGGCCCACACGTCGGTGTAGACGACCCTCGCGCCGCTGGCGGCCTCGCGGGGGTCTTCGGTCAGGCTTGGGGCTGCGCCCAGTTTTCCGGCTAGCTCGACCACGTCCTCGTCGGGGCCGTGACCCTCGGGGTGGGCGATGGTGAGTTCGGCGCCGGTGAGGGCGCAGGCTATCGCGAGTGAGTGGGCGACGTTGTTGCCGTCGCCGACGTAGGCTATCTTCTCGCCTTCCACGCCGCCGAACTCCTCGCGCACCGTCACGAGGTCGGCGAGGGCCTGGCAAGGGTGGTGGGCGTCGGAGAGGCCGTTTACGACGGGGACGTCGGCGGCCCCGGCCAGCTCCTCTAGGTCCCCGTGGTCGAAGGTGCGGACCATGATGGCGTCGATGTAGCGGGCGAGGACGCGGCCCGTGTCAGAGGGGGTCTCGCGCTTGCCGATCTGGATCTCCTCCGGGCTCAAATGCAGCGCGTGCCCACCGAGCTGGTACATCCCAACCTCGAATGAGACGCGGGTGCGGTTGGACGGCTTTTGGAAGACCATCGCGAGCGTCCGCCCACGCAAAGGCCGGTAAGGGATCTGACTCTTCTGAAGCGTCTTTATGCGCAGCGCCTCATCTAGGATGAGCGCCACCTCCTCAGGCTCGAACTCCGCGAGCGTCAGGCAGTCGCGGCCCGAGAGGGGCGACGGGGGGGGCGGGGTACCCTGGAGGTCTGAAAGCACGGCCGGGACCCCTACGCCACCGCAGCGGCGGGTACCGAGGCTGCCTCGGCGGCGCTCAGCGCCGCGTAAACGCCGCCTCGAAAGGTATCGAGCGCAGCTCGTACCTCCGTCCTCGTCACGGTGAGCGGCGGCGCCAGTCGTATCGTCGTACCGCCCACCAGGTTGACCAGCAAGCCCTCCTCCAGGCAGTGCTCGAACACCTCACGCGCGAGGTCCGCGTCGCCGAGGTCGAAACCGAGCAGCAACCCTTCCCCGCGAACCTCAGCCCCCGAAACGCGCTCCGCGAGCTTCTGCAGCGCGTTCTTTAGCACGGCGCCCTTGAAGCGCACCTCTTCCAGGAAGATAGGATCGTCGACTACGCCGAGCACCGCCTTCACCGCCGCCATCGCTAGCGGGTTACCCCCGAAGGTGGAGCCGTGGTTGCCGGGCCCGAGCGCTGCGTACTCCTCTTTCGAGAGCACCGCTCCTACGGGGAAACCGCCGCCGAGGCCCTTGGCGCTCGTCAGCACATCCGGAACAACGCCCGTGTTCTGGTAAGCGTACAGATGTCCGGTTCGGCCCGCGCCGGTCTGGACCTCGTCAAAGATCAGGAGCGCGCCGTTTTCGTCGCACAGCTCGCGCAGCCTTTCAAGATAGCCTTCCGGCGCCTCGTTCACGCCGCCTTCACCCTGGATAGGCTCGACCAAGATGGCGGCTGTTTGGGGACCCACCATCTCCTGTGCGGCTTCGAGGTCGCCGAAGGGGGCGTGGACCATGCCGGGGAGCATGGGACCGAAGCCGCTCTGTAGCGCCGGCTGGGCTGTCGCGGTGAGGCCGCCGTAGGTGCGGCCGTGGAAGGATTTGGAGAAGGTTAGGATCTCGTGCTTGTGGGAGCCGTAGGTGGTGTAAGCGTGCTTGCGGGCCAGCTTGATAGCCGCCTCGACGCTCTCGGTGCCTGAGTTGCAGAAAAAGACCCGGTCGAAGTCCGTGGCGCCGGTGAGCGTTTCGGCGACCTCAGCCTGCAGGGGGACCTCGTAGAGGTTGGAGCAGTGGATCAACTTCTCCGCCTGCTCCTGGATGGCCGTAACGAGCACCGGGTGGCCGTGGCCAAGGGAATTCGTGGCTATCCCAGCTATGAAGTCCAGGTAGCGGTTGCCTTCGTCGTCGAAGAGCCAGCTGCCCTTGCCGCCCGTCGGGGCTATCCCTACGCGTTTGTACGTCTCCATTACTGCTTGCATGCCACGACTCCTTCGGATATAAGAGTTCCTACGGGCTCGCCGGCTATAGCCACCGCGAGCGCGCCCTTCGTGTTACCGTTGACGATCCTGGCCTCGACCCCACCGCGCGCGGCCTCTGCCGCCGCCCGCAGCTTGGGCACCATCCCGCCCGCCGCGAGCCCGCTCTCCACGTAGCCTTCGCACTCTCCGGGGGTGAGTGTCTCTACCGTCTCGCCTTCCTCCAAAAGCCCGTCCACGTCGGTGAGCAGGAAGAGGTGTCCTGCGCCGAGCCCTACCGCGAGCGCCGCCGCCGCCGCGTCGGCGTTGACGTTGTACGCGCCCTCGGGCCCGAGGCCGAGCGGCGCCACGACGGGTACGAAGCCACCCCGCCACAGCGCCTCGATGAGGCCCGACTCGACCCGAGTTACGCCGCCGACCCGGCCCAAATCCGGCAGGGGCTCGGTCAGGAGAGTCGGGCCGTCGGTGCCGGAGATGCCGGCCGCCGGGACGCCGATGTCGTTCAGCTCCCTCGCGAGCGACTTGTTCACGGCTCCGGCGAAGACCATCTCAGCGACCTCGAGCGTCGCCTCGTCTGTAACACGCAGACCCTCGTGAAAACGGCTCTGTATACCGAGGGCATCAAGCATCCGGGAGAGCTGCCGCCCGCCGCCGTGGACGAGTACGATCCGGCGTCCACCCGACAGGAGCTTCGACAGGTCTTCTAGCGCGCCGCCGGCCAGGGCGCCGCCCCCGATCTTGACGACCACGGGTTTCGCTTCTACGTTGGCAGATACGTTCACGTGCGGTAGCTCCCATTGATCCTGACGTACTCGTAGCTGAGGTCGCAGCCCCACGCCGTCGCTGACGCTTCACCCTCGCCCAGACGGGCCGTGATCCTAACCCGCTCGCCGGAGAGCGCCGCGTTCGCCTCCGCCTCCTCGTGCTCGGCGGGCTCTCCGCCCGCGAAAACCCTCACCGGTCCGAACCAAAGATCGAGGCCAGCCGGGTCGAAGGCGACGCCGGAGTAGCCCATCGCCGTGAGCACGCGCCCCCAGTTGGCGTCCTCCCCGAAGACCGCGGCCTTGACCAGATTGCTCCCGACGACGCTCTTCGCCAGGGCCGCCGCCGAGCCTTCGTCCCTCGCCCCCTCGACGACGACCTCGACGAGCCGGGTCGCGCCCTCGCCGTCGCGCGCGATCTCCTTCGCCAGCTCCCGCGCCACGCCCTCGACGGCCGCGGCGAAGGCCGGATAATCCGGGGAGGCGGTCGTCAGCGGCTCGTTGCCAGCCGCGCCGTTCGCCATCAGGAGGGCCATGTCGGAGGGGGAGGTGTCGCCGTCCACGGTGACGCGGTTGAAGGTGCGCTCCGTCGCCCGGCCGAGCGTCTCTTGTAGGCAGTCTTTTCGGACGGCGGCGTCGGTGGTGAGGAAGGCGAGCATGGTGCCCATGTTTGGGTGGATCATGCCACTACCCTTGGCCGTCCCGCCGACGGTTACGGCCCTCCCGCCTACCTCTACCTCGACCGCCGCCTCCTTCGTGCGAGTGTCGGTCGTCAGGATCGACTCCGCAAAGCCCTCGTCGCCCGCGCCCAGAGTGCCGGACGCCGCCTCTATCCCCGACGCTATCCTCTCCATCGGCAGGTGGATCCCGATCACCCCTGTAGAAGCCACCGCCACTTCCCACGCCGAAACCCCCAGAGCCTCAGCCGCGAGAGACTGCATCGCATACGCATTCGACAGCCCCCGCTCCCCTGTCGCCGCATTGGCGTTGCCGCTGTTCACCACGACCGCCCGCACGCCGCCGGCCTCTACGGCCCTCCGCGTTACGCCGAGGGGGGCGCCCTTGACCGTGTTGCGGGTGAAGACCGCCGCCGCTTCGCAAGGAAGGTCGGAGAACAAGAGACCGAGATCCCGCGTCCCGAAGTCCCGCACCCCACAGGCGACTCCACCGGCCACGAATCCCGCCACCGCGGCAGCCCCACCGGGGAGGGTCTTTATTCTGATTGTTGAATTTTTATTCATCACCGCGCCGTATTCTCGCACCCGCGCACGAGGGCGTCAACCGATTTATTCAGAAACTTGAATAAATATCCCGAGGCCCTACAATGGGCGGCATGGGACTGAAGGTGGGCGTCTTCGGCGGGGGCGGGTACGGGGGGGTGGAGTTGGTGCGGCTGCTCGCCGGGCATCCCGAGGTCGGGGCGATGAGCGTGGCTTCTCGCGGGTATGCGGGGCGTAGTATACGGGAGGTCTACCCGCAGCTCGTCGTCGAGGGTGCCTACGTCGCGCCGGAGGAGATCGAGGCCGGTGGGCTCGACGTGGCTTTCGTGGCCTACGGGCACGGGGAGAGCGCAGGGACCGTCAGGGAGTTGCTGCGGTCGGGGGTCCACCTTGTCGTCGACCTCTCGGCGGACTTCCGGCTGCCCGACGCGGACCTCTACGGGGAGTGGTACGGGGAGCATCCTGCGCCCGAGCTTCTGGTCGAGGCGCACTACGGGCTGCCCGAGGTCTTCGGGACAGCGGAGGGACGGCTCGTTGCTAACCCCGGGTGTTACCCCACGGCTGCTATTCTGGCGCTCGCGCCGGTTGTAAAGAGGGTGGGGTCCGGAATACGCTCTGTGACGATCAACGCGCTCTCGGGGGTGAGCGGGGCCGGGGCGAAGCCGAGCGTGAAGTCGCACTTCGTTAGCGTGAACGAGAATGCGAACGCCTACGGCGCCCCGCGCCACCGCCACACGCCGGAGATAGAGACCGTGCTCGGGCGGGTGGGGGAGACGCCGGCCGTCACGTTCGTGCCGCACCTCATACCGGTAACGCGCGGAGAGCTGGAGACGATAGTGGTGGACCTGGCGGATGTGCCTGGGGCGCGGGAGGTTCTCGGGTGGTACGCGGAGGACTACGAAGGTTGGGATTTCGTCGAGGCGCGGGAGGAGTACCCGCACGTCGCGCACGTCGCGAACACCAACCGGTGCAGGCTCTCGGCCGCGGTAGACGCCAGGGCGGGGAAACTGCTGCTGTTCTCGGCGGTGGACAACCTGCTTAAGGGCGCCTCTGGGGCCGCGGTGCAGAACATGAACCTGGCGCTTGGCTACGAGGAGGACCTCGGGCTCGAGCACCTCAAATAGTACCTAAAGTAGGGGGCACAGAAGCTGTGGAAGCGACGGGCGAAGCCGCAAGCAGGGCCACGAGCGCGCCGGTGGACAAAACGACGAGGCAGGACCTGATCCTGCGCCTGATCTCCGAGCGAGACCTCGGCACCCAGCAGGGCGTCGTCGTCGCGCTCGCCGACGAGGGCGTCGAGGTGGCGCAGGCTACCGTGAGCCGGGACCTTGCCGAGCTTGGGGTCCTCAAGGTCGGCCATCGCTACCTGGCGTTGCCGCACGAGCCCGGGTCCGCCGGCATCGAGGTCCTGCCGAGCTTCGTCCTCGGCCTCACGCCGGCCCAGAACCAGGTCGTCATACACACCCGCGACGGGACGGCCGGGGCCGTCTCCAGCGTCCTCGACCGGGTGAGAGGGCTGAAGGTCCTCGGCACAATCGCGGGCCAGGACACCGTGCTCGCCATAGCCTCGAACAACACCGCCGCCGTGGAGGTAGCAGGCCTTATCGCCGACGTCTGCCGCGCCAAGACCAGGCCCGCCGGTAACGTCGAGTAGTTGACGCCGACGAGCGAGAAAATTATGCTCATCCTGACCCTGCTCGAAGAGCGCTTGGCCGTCTGTCGCCTCGACGCCGCAGCAGAGGTTCCGGATTGGGCGACGGCCGGGTCTCTCTTCTCCGTGACCCGCACTGCCCACGAGCTCTCGGTCGTCTGTCCGGCGGAGTTCGTGCCCGCCGGGGTAAAGTGCGAGAAGGGCTGGCACGTCTTCGACCTGGGGGGACCGTTCGAGTTCTCCGAGGTCGGCATCCTGTCGGCAGTGACTGCGCCACTGGCCGAAGCTGGGGTCGGCATCTTCGCCGTCTCCACCTTCGATACGGATTACGTTCTCGTCAAAGGGGAACGGGTGGATGTTGCCGCCGACGCGCTGCGCGGGTGGGGACACGAGGTCCGTAACCTTGCGGCGAAAGAGGGGTGAACGCGGGATGCGGCTAAGGTTCATACGCCTCGCGACGTTCGTGTTCGAGGCTGGCGGCGCGGGGGTGATGTTCGACCCTATGCTGGGGCATGCAGGCACCGCCGAACCCGTGGCGAACACGCCCAACCAGCGGCGCAACCCGCTCGTGGGTCTGCCGTTAAGTGATGAAGGGACGACCGCTCTGCTGCAAGAGATCAACGTGGTGCTGGTCACGTACACCCACGTCGACCACTGGAACCCGATGGCAGAGGACCTCATCCCCAAAGACGCCCTGATCCTGTGCCAGCCGGAGGACGAGGAGAAGATCGAGGCCGCGGGTTTTCAGCAGGTTGTGCCGATAGATCGGGAGCTGACGTGGGGTAGCTTGCGCCTGATGCGGACCGACGGGCGGCACGGGTGAGATCGGACGCCGCATGGCCCCCGACTCCGGCTTCGTGGTCCGGTCGGAAGGCTCGCCTATTCTGTACGTTGCGGGGGATACGATCTGGTGCCCCGAGGTAGAGCAAGCCCTAGCAGTCCACCGCCCGGACGTGGTCGTCGTAGACGCAGGCGTGGCGCAGTGGCGTAGTTTCTGGAAGGCGATCCCATAACGATGACCGTAGAAGACGTGATCCCGACGGCGGGTACCGTGCCAAAAGCCCGGAGAATAGCCGTGCACATGGAGGCCATCGGCCACTGTCTGCTCATCCGCAAAGAACTCAAAGACGCGTCGGAACGCGAAGGGATCTCCGGGAGGGTCGAGATCCCCGCCGACGGCGTGACGCTGGAAGTATGTTAAACACACCTCGGGAGGAACGATGTTGAAAGGAAAGAAAGTCGTGCTCGCCTACTCTGGCGGACTGGATACCTCGGTCTGCGTTAAGTGGCTGGAGCAGCAGGGGGCGACGCCCTACGCGCTGTACCTGGACCTCGGGCAAGGGGAGCCCGCCGGGGAGGTGAAGGCAAAAGCGCTCCGGCTCGGGGCCGCGGACGCCCTGGTGCGCGATGCCAAAACCGAGTTCGTAGAGGAGTACGTCGCGCCGGCGATAAAGGCCAACGCGCTCTACGGGGGGAGGTATCCGCTCTTCACGGCGCTCGGGCGTCCTCTCATCGCCAAGAAGCTCGTCGAGGCGGCGCGGGAGGTGGAGGCGACGCATATCGCCCACGGCTCGACGGGGAAGGGCAACGACCAGGTCCGCTTCGATGTCACCACGGCCTCCATCGCCCCCGACCTCACGGTCGTCGCCCCGGTCCGCGACTGGAACATGAGCCGCCCCAAGGAGATGGCTTACGCAGAGGAACACGGCATCTCCGTCCCGACCACCAAAGAGTCCCCCTACAGCGTAGATCAGAACCTCTGGGGCCGTTCTATCGAGGCCGGCCCCCTCGAAGATCCAGACCACGAGCCGACCGAGGACGTCTTCGAGCTGACGACCTCCCCCGAAAACGCTCCGAACGAACCGCAGTACGTCGAGCTCGGCTTTGAGGAAGGCCTCCCGACGACCCTCGACGGCGATGAGCTTCCGCTGGCCGACCTCGTAGCCGAGCTGAACACCCTCGCCGGGGCGCACGGCGTCGGTCGCATAGATATGATCGAAGACCGCCTGGTGGGCATAAAGAGCCGCGAGATCTACGAGGCCCCCGCAGCCCTCGTCATCGTGGCCGCCCATAAGGAACTCGAGTCCCTCACCCTTACCAAAGACGTCCTTCGCTTCAAGGCGACCGTAGAGCAGCGCTACACCGAGCTCACCTACGAAGGCCTCTGGTTCACCCCCCTTAAGTCCGCCCTTGACGCCTTCGTCTCGGAAAGCCAAAAGACCGTAACGGGCTCCGTCCGGCTCAAACTCTACAAGGGCAACGCCACCGTCGTAGGCCGCACCGCCCCTAACGCCCTCTACAACAAAGACCTCGCCACCTACGACCCCAACAGCACCTTCGACGAGGCTGCAGCAGCCGGTTTCATAGCCCTCTGGGGCCTCCCCGCCCGCCAGTGGGCCAGCGTCAA
>DASQVA010000089.1:0-10537 GCA_035641035.1 Rubrobacter sp.
GAGGCGGGTAGTAAGCCCACAAAACGCCGTAGCGTCGGCATATCGAGCAGTTGCACTCCGTAACCTCCGACGGCGGTGTGTCGACCTCCAGGCGGACGGAACCGCAATGGCACGAAGCGCTTACATCAGTACTCATTACACAAACCCTCCCTGTTGAAGTTGAAAAGGCTTTCGGCGGAGAGACGGGTAATCATCGTGTGAGGCGTCTGAGAGCGATGACGTTGTCGGTGACGGTGGCGGACTGCCCGTTCGGGCCGGTGGCCTCCCGTTCCGGGGCACCCACGAACACGCTGCGCCACCGAGAAGGGTCCAGGTCGAGCGCGGCCAGTGATTGCTCCGGGGTCGGGAAGGCCGTGTCCGGGTCGGCCCATGACCACGGCGCGATCGAGGCATGCTCGACGATCAGCAGCAGACCGCCGGGGGCCACGGCCCTCGCCGCGGCCTGTAAAACACGCGTACGCGGGAACTCGACCGGCGAATGCAGAAACAGGGCGGAGACCAGATCGAATCGGCCGTTGGGAAAGGTGCGCGCCAGATCGTGCCGCTCAAACGCGATGAGATCCGAGACTCCCGCGGTTTGCGCATTCTTGGCCGCGCGGGCGAGGACCGTGCCGGACACGTCGACGGCGACCACCCGCCAGCCGCGCCGGGCCAGCCAGACAGCATCGTCTCCCTGGGAACACCCCAGATCGAGCGCAGTACCTTCGGGGAGCGGCCCGGCAAATCTGACGAGGGCGCCGCTGGGTCTTCCGTTCGATGGTCGTGTGGAGGCTCGATAGTGCTCCTCCCAGAACCGCTCGGCCGGGCTGCCGCCGCCTTCGTCGTGAGCCTCACCGTTCATCGTAGGCCTTCCTTCCTTTGCCTGACTGGCACGCCATATTGGCTAGCTGCGGGCCCACGAAGGCGAGGTATCGGTCGATATGGCCAAAGAAATTTGTCAAGGTCGCCTCGGTCCCGCGGTGGATGACAGACGATCCCGGTGGGCGGCGACGGCCTCTCGCGTGTCCTCGGCCACTAGATCGGCGTTGATTACCGCCCCGGCCATCGCGCCGGCACTGGCGGAAGCGAGGACCTGCGCGGTGGGGTTGGTCACGTTCCCGGCCACCCAGACGCCGGGGACGGCGGTGAGGCCCGTTGCGTCGGACTCGACGTACTCACCCAGGCCGTGTGGAAGTTCGGTTGTCTCAAGTCCGAGGTCGGCGAGTATCCCGGCGCGGGCGGCGAGGCGTGGCGAGACCACCACGGCATCACGTGGAACGACCTCGCCGTCTTGCAGCCGGACACCCGTGAGCCGGTCTTCGTGGACTTCGAGCGAAGCGACCTCACCTTCCACGACCGTGATGCCAAGCGCCGCGAGCTGCTCCGCCTCTTCGTCGGTGGGTTGGGGTGCGGTGTGCAGGAAAAGCGTCAGGTCCGCCGTCAACTGCCGGAACAACAGCGCCTGATGCACGGCCATGGGGCCCGATGCCAGGATACCGATCGGCTGATCACGCACCTCCCATCCGTGGCAGTATGGGCAGTGCAGCACGTCGCGCCCCCAGCGCTCCCGCACTCCAGGTATGTCGGGCAACTCGTCCACGAGACCGGTAGTCACCAGCAGCCGCCTCGCCCCCACCCGGCGGCCACCTTCGAGCGTCGCGACGAAACCATCATCCGTAGAGGCGGCGGACGCCACGCGCCCTTCGAGCACCTCCACGCCGTAGCCGAGGATCTCTGCACGTCCGGCCTCGAGCAGCGCGCTCGGGTTCATGCCGTCCCGGGTGAGGAACCCGTGGACCCCGGCGGCGGGCGCGTTGCGGGGCTCGCCAGCGTCGACGACGAGCACCGACCGCCGGGACCTGCCGAGCATCAGCGCGCCGCTCAGGCCCGCGGCACCGCCGCCGACCACTACGACATCATACGTAACGAGATCCTGCCCAGCCATCGTGCCCATGCCAGTCCTTCCTCTCGAGCCTTTAGGACGATTTTCCGATACATAAATAGTATCGAAGGCGCGTGCAGCGTTGGTAAGGGTGGATATTTGGGATTTGTGGGACAATCTTCGGTAGTATCGCGGGTGACCGGCGGTCGGCGCCGGTTGCCGAGGCTACCGAGGAGAGCGAGGATCGGGCTGGGCACGACGAGGGTTCCGGGCGTACGGGGCGACGGGCTGCCCGTCCGCACCTACGAGGTGGTGCCCGGGGTGCCGCCTGTGAGCGTCTTGCGGTTCCCCCGCCGGGAGCCTCCCCGGGGCGGGCCGCCGGCGGATCAGGCCCACACCCATGACTTCCTCGGGCTCATGTACTTCGAGAGGGGAGGCGGCTCGCTGCGGCTGGGAGAGCGGGAGTGGTCCGTGGAGGCTGGGGATGCATACGTCGTCGCCCCCGGGGAGGTGATAGGGAGCGGCGACGGTACGCGCGGCTTCCGGGAGGCGGAGGGCTGGGCAGTCACCTTCCCCCCCGAGGCCCTCGGGGACCGGGCCCCGGGCGCCTTCCTCTCCTGGCGCGCCCACCCGCTGCTCTTCCCCTTCGTAGGAGGCGCGGCCGGGGGCACCCAGCGCCTGAGGGTTCCCCCCTGCGAGCGGTCTTCGTGGTCCGAACGCTTCTCCGCCCTGGACCTGGAGTTGAGCCGGAGGCGTGACGGTTATCGGGAAGCGGCCCTGGCGCACCTGACGCTCCTGCTCGTGGAAGTGTCGCGCCTTGCGGCGGACGTCGTGGGGGACCTCAGGCTCAAGGACGAGCCTTTGCTGGCCGAGGTCTTCGGCTTCATCGAGGAGCGCTACGGCGAACCCATCTCGCTCAAGGACGTGGCTAGAGCGGTGGGCCTCTCGCCAGGGCACCTCACCACGGTGGTTCGGCGCAAAACGGGGAGGACCGTCCTGGGGTGGATCACCGAGCGCCGCATGGCCGAGGCGCGGCGCCTCTTGGTCGAGACCGATCTTTCTGCGGAGGAGGTCGGCCGGGAGGTGGGCTACAGAGACCGGGGCTACTTTGCGAGGACGTTTGGGCGCGCCCAGGGCGTCACCCCGCTCGGCTGGCGACGCGCTGGCCGTCCTTAAGCCGGAGTGTCTCGGGAAGGGGCCGACTTGCGTCCGCTGGCGGCCTCCAATGCTGAGAGGTGTCAAAAAGCTTCCGATCCATCGCCGGGGGCTCTCCTCATGCCGAGTATTCGGCTTATTTAAGCTCTCGAAGTCGCGTACTAGGAGAGCCCGGTCTCAGCCGTCCGGAGGCGTGGGACCCGGATCAGCCCGAGAGCATCCCTACACCTCCAGGCGCGACTCTTCGAGGTCGAGGTCGCGCTCGATGCGGTGCATGGCCTCGTCCCCGATCTCGCCCTCGTCGCGCAGCCTCACTAGGGTCCGGCGCTGCGCGTGGAGCAACTCGAGCATCAGGCGCTGGAAGGCGGTCGAGCGCTCCTCCACGCCCTCGGGGTCGCCTTCGATGCGGGAGGCGAAGCGGTTGCGGCGGTAGTTGTAGAGGCCACGCACGCGCTCTGCGGTGTCCTCGCGCACCCAGTCCTCTTCGGCCAGCTCCTCCAGCCGCTCGAGGGCTGCCTCGGCGACTTGGATGCGGCCGTGGGTCTCCTCCCTCTCCCCGATGTGGTCGTCCTCGAGGCCGAGGGCCCGGATCACCGCCGGTAGGGAGAGACCCTGGACGACGAGCGTCGCCAGGATCACGCAGAAGGTGAGAAAGATGATCAGGTCTCGCCCCACGAACGGCCCGCCGCCGGCCACGGTCGTCGGGAGGGCGAGGGCCGCGGCCAGCGAGATCACACCGCGCATCCCCGTCCACGCTATGACCGTCACGCTGCGCCAGGGCTGCGGGGGGCCCCTCTCGCGCAACTGCCGGCTTACCCACCGCGGCACGTACGTCGCCAGGAAGACCCACAGCATGCGAACGAGTACGACCGTCAGGCTCACCAGGACCGCGTAAGCGATGAGCTCGCCCACGGTAAACCTAGAGAGGCCCCCGACCACGTTCCTCAGTTGCAGCCCTATGAGGATAAAGATCAAACCGTTCAAGAGAAAGGTCAAGAGCTCCGCCACCGCGAACCCTTGCAGCCGCATCGGCGAGGAGAGTATGTAGGGGCCCCTCCGCCCCAGGTACAGGCCCGTCACGACTACCGCGAGCACCCCCGAGAGATGTAGCTCACCCGGCAACCCCAGACCGTGCCAGACGTAGGGGGGCAACTCCTCCGCCACCAGGTAAGCGACGAAAGGCGTCAGGAGCGAGACTGTGGTCTGGATAGAGGGCTCGTCGGCCAGGTGCCGGCGCGTCCACACGACGACCCACCCGATGAGGAAACCGAACGCGATGCCACCTGCGGCGCCGACCACGAACTGCAAACCCGCCTCCCAGGCCGAGAACGCGCCTGTGACCACGGCGGCCACGGCGATGCGGTAGACGACTATGCCCGTGGCGTCGTTGACGAGGCTCTCGCCCTCCAGGATGGTGACGATGCGGCGCGGCACGCCTAGGCGCCGAGCGATCGCCGTGGCGGCTATGGCGTCGGTGGGGGAGACGATGGCCCCGAGCACGAGCGAGGCCGCCCACGGCAGCCCGATCACGAAGTGGACCACTGCGGCGACCACGAAGGTCGTCATCAGGACGAGGCCGACCGCGAGCAGCGAGATCGTCCTGACGTTCGCCCTGAAGTCTCGCCACGAAGTAAAGACCGCCGAGGCGTAGAGGAGCGGAGGCAAGAACAAGATGAACACGAGATCGGGGTCGAGCTCCACCCTCGGCAAGCCGGGCACGAAGCCGAGCAGCGATCCGCCTACGACCAGAAGTATCGGGTACGGTATCCTGAGCCGCATCGCTAGCGTGGCCAGCGCGGCGACCGCGACGAGCAAACCGAGGATTATCTCAAGCTGGGGCACCGCTTACGACCTCCTCTTCCGGCAACTCACTCAAATCGTTCCGTCGCCAGGTGCGTGACCTCGGCGATGCCGTGTAGCTCTGAGAGGAGCCGCTGCATCTCCTCGCCGGCCATGTCCTGGTTCAACCGCTCCAGGTCGCTCACCTCCGGGGTAACGATGTACCGGTCTGGCGCGCTTGAGCCGGTCGGGACGACAGCAGGCCAAACGCCCGCGAAGGCGGCGGATGATCGCGCAGACACAGGAGAGGACATGGATCCGAGGGCCGCGTCTCAGCGGAACGTGTCGACGTGGCGCTCGCACCAGTCGCGGAAGGTCCGCGGCGCGACGCCGGTGAGGTTCTCGATGTCGTCGGTGATCACCCCGGCTCGGCCAGCACGGAACATCTCGTTGAGGTTCTGCAGGGCTTCGGCCGCCGGAGGCGGGGTACCATGCTCGATGCTCTCCTGCGCGAGTTGCTCGGGCGTGACGTCGACGAAGTCGATGGTGCGTCCGAGGACGTCCGAAAGGATCTCGACCTGCTCGCGGGCGGTGAGCGCCTCCGGCCCGTTGAGGATGTAACCGTGGCCGACGTGGCCGTCCTCGGTGAGTACGAGCGCAGCGACGCGCGCGATGTCGTCGGGATCGACGACGGCCTGGCGGCCCGGACCGGTCGGGTCGACGACGCGGTTCTCGTCGCGGATCGCGTCGGTCCACCACAGCGCGTTCGACATGAGGCCGTTTGGTCGCAAGTAGGTGACGTCGAGTCCCGACTCGCGCAGCAGATCCTCGCGAGCGGCGAACGTCGCGCCGATCGTGGGCAGGGGCCTGAGGCGGGCGCCGAGGGAGGAGAGCAGCACGATCCGGCGCACCCCGGCGGAGCGCGCGGCGTCGATCATGATCTGGGTCTGGGCGGTGCCTTGGCCGGCGTGCAGCAGAAACACGCCGTCGACGCCGTGGAGGGCTGCGGCGACGCTGTCGGCGTCGTCGAGATTTCCGACGGCGATGTCGATGCCATCGGGGAGGAGGTCGGCGCGAGATGCGTCACGGACGAGGGCGCGCACGTCGTGGCCCTGTCCTTTCAGGAGGTCGACGACGCGGCTGCCGATGTTGCCAGTCGCTCCGGTGATGAGAAGCATGAGAAATCCTTTCGAGATCGGTTGGGTTACCAGGGGAGATCGCCGTCGCGGTCGCGGTAGGCGCCGGTCGGAGTGTCGGGCCCGCCGAGGGCGAAGGCGATGATGGCGTCGGTGCCGTTTTCGACCGAGTGGCCTTGTCCCCCGTTGAGGTCGGTGGCGGTCATCCCGGGGTCGGCGGCATTGATGCGGATGCCGGGCAGTAGCTGCGCGTAGCGGACGGTAAGCATGTTGATCGCGGACTTGGCCGCGGCGTAGAGCGGCGTGCCGATGCGCGACTCGATCCGGCTCGAGTCGTGGAACAGCGCGAACGAGCCGAGACCGCTGCTCACGTTGACGATGCGCGGGTCTGGGGCCCGCTCGAGGAGCGAGAGGAAGGCGTGGATCACCCTGACGTAGCCGACCACGTTGGTCAGCAGCACCATGGCCGCATCGTCGCCGTCGTACTCGTGAACGTCGCGCAAGGGGCCGGTGATGCCGGCGTTGTTGACCAGCACGTCGAGGTGCCCCTCCTCTTGCTCGACGATCTCGGCGGCATGCCGGACCGAGTCGTCGGACGTGACGTCGAGTTGGATGGGGCGTGCACCGACGGTCTCGGCGGCGGCGCGACCACGCTCGATGTCACGGCTGGCCAGATACACGCGGTGCCCGGCGCCGATGAGGCGTCGAACCGTCTCCAGGCCGATGCCTTTGTTGGCCCCCGTGACCAGGGCGACAGGTTTGTCCTGCATGGTAATCTCCCTTCCTGCTCATCGATCTCCGGTCATCTGCGGTCAATACGACGGCCGAGACTTACCCGGCTTCGTGCAAGGGGGAGCGCGCACTGCGCGTCTGTCGGGTCGTCGATATCAGACCGCGGCAGGCGTGTCGTTGGGCGCTTTGGATCGATATGCGGCCGGACCGGCGGGTGGCCGGCTCGGCCGAGGTGGGACGATCGTCGACTCCTGCGGGGAGTGCGTGGACTGCGTCGCCGGGTGACGAGCAGTGACTAGGCCGACGTGGTGATGAGCTCGTCGGTGACCCATCGTGCGACGTTCTCGGGATATGGGGCGGGCAGTCCTAGGACGATGTGCTGGAAGCCGGCCTCGATGGCTTCAGCGATCGAGTCCCGAGTGTTGCTGGGGTGGTCGTAGGAGACCGGCAGGACGATGGATCGGGTGATCGAGGCGGGGTCGCGACCGATCTCGGCGCAGTAGCGGTCCAGCAGTGCGCTGCGGCGGACGGCGTCGTCGATGTCGCCGCCGGGGATGTTCCACACGTCGGCGTGCTCGGCGACCACGCGCAGGACCGGGGCCGAGCGTCCGCCGATCAGTATCGGCGGGTGGGGGCGCTGGACGGGTTTGGGGTTGCAGAACGCTCCGATGAGGTGGAGGTAGGTGCCGTGGACGTCGAACGGTTCGGCCTCGGTCCACAGCCGCCGGATGACCCTGCACGCTTCGGCGAGGCTCCCCACGGCGTGGGCGGCGTCGTGGAAGGGCAGGCCGTGTGCTTCATACTCGCGCCGGGCCAGAGGGTGGCTGGGTCGTGAGCCTGCGCCGATGCCGAAGTCGAGCCGTCCGCCGGAGACGATGTCGACGGTCGCGGCGATCTTGGCGAGCATCGCGGGCGGTCGGAAGCGGTTGCTGGTCACGAGCAGCCCGAGGCGCAGTCGTTGGGTCTGTGCGGCGAGGGCCGAGAGCAGCGTCCAGCCTTCGTAGGTCGGTCCGCTCGGGTCGCCGCCGATCGGCATGAGGTGATCGAACAGCCACGCATGCTCGATCTCCGGGATCGTGTCCGCCTCTCGCCAGACCCGCAGAACGTCTCGATAGCTGACCTGCGATGGGGCCGTCATGATCCCGAAACGTGGCCGGGGTGTTTGCGGCATGGGCATGTTCGTCCTCCTTTTCTGAGACGTGGCCGGACCGGCGGGTGGCCGGCCCGGCCGAGGTTGCTTTACCGGCGGCGCAAAGAGTCCTCCACCTCACGGGTGAGCCAGCGTCGCGAATTGCCCCGCTGGTTCGGGTCGTCGCCCATCGGAATGTAGGCTTTGGTGGCCAGCACGACGTTGTCGCGCCGGGCTTTTAGAGCCTTCCCGACGATCCCTTCGGTCACGCGCTCGAGACTACATCACCACGGGACCGGGCCGTCCTCGTCGGAGAACGTGCCCGTCGGACCGTCCGGGCCGATGATCGCGAGGCGGACCGGCTCGCGCGCGCCTTCTTCCACGCTGCGCGTGCCATTGAAGTTGTTGAGAGCCGTGGAGGTGAAACCGGGGGACGCGATGTTGACCTTGATGCCTGTCGACTCGAGGGCGAAGGCAAAGGCGAGCGTAATTGCGTGAAGGGCCGTCTTGGACGCAGAGTAGTTGCCGAACACGGCGCGGTGCGGGTTCGTCGGGTCCGAGTTTCGCGTGAGCGATCCGCCGTCGCTCCCGATGTTGACGATGCGTCCCGCCGGCGCCTCACGCAGGAGTGGTAGCATCGCTTGCGTGACGGCGATGACGCCGAACACGTTCGTCTCCCACACTTTGCGCACATCCTCGAGCGGAGCGGTGGTGAGAGAATTTGACAGTATGATCTGCTCAAACGGTGTGCCCGGCTTGGACGCGTGCGAGATGCCCGCGTTGTTCACCAGCACGTCGAGACGACCGAACTCGCTCTGGATGCGCTCTGCCGCGGCGTCGATGGAGTCCTGATCCGTGACGTCGAGCTGGACGGCGTAGGCATCCTCTCCGACGCTCTTCGCGGCCGTCTCACCATTTTCGAGCTTGCGCGACCCGACGAGCACGGTTAAGCCGTGCGCCGCGAGATCCTTCGCGATCTGAAGCCCGATCCCTTTGTTGGCCCCGGTGACCAGGGCAACGGGTTTGTCCTGCATAGTAATCTCCCTTTTGTTCATTGATTTGTGGTCGATACCGTCTTCCTGCGCTAAACTGGCAAAACAGAACCTCCTTCCGCACTTATACGGAACATTGTTCCGGAGGTGGCCGCGGGGTGGCGGGTGACGAACGCGATCGCCATCTGAATAAGCGTCATCCCCTGGATCGAGTCGTCATGGTCGGGGTTGCCTACGGCGCCGAACATCATCGCGCCCAGGCAGTAGGGGCTGACCGAGATACCGGTGCGTCCCAGGGATCGGTAGTCCATGGAGAGCTCCTTCCTTGTGCGGCCGCGAGCCGGTCGCGGCGGGTGGTATAATCGGCTGCGTTAGCAAACGGACAGCCTGTCCGCTACAGTGTAACCCATAACGGATAGCCTGTCCACTTGGAGCCCAATGAGCACTGACCAGTCCCCATCACCGACGAGACGCGCCGACGCCGAGCGCAACCGCGACAAGATCCTCGCGGCCGCCCGTGCCGCGTTCGCCGACCCCGACGCCCAGGTATCGATGGCCGAGATCTCGCGACGCGCCGGCGTCGGCATGGCGACTCTCTACCGCAACTTCCCCGGCCGCCGAGAGCTTCTTGAGGCCCTCTACACCGACGAGGTCGACGCCATCTGCGAGGCCGCCGAGACCGTCGACGGCGATACGCCCGGTGCAGCGCTCATGGCTTGGCTGCACCGGTTCTTCGCCTTCTACACCAGCAAGCGCCACGTCGCCTCCGAGCTACTCCAACACTCGGATAGCAGCAACCCCGTATTCGGCGAAAGCCGCTCCCGGGTGCTCGCCGCCGGCCGGCCGCTACTCGTCGCCGCACAACACGCTAACGAAGTCCGCAACGACCTCACCCTCGAGCAGGTCCTCGACATGGTCGGCGCCATCGCCACGATCCACGGCGACCCCCGTTACCTCGAGGCAATCCTCCAGACCGCGCTCGACGGCCTACGCCCCCCGACCGATGTGGAGCCCGCGTAGGAGAGCCGGGGGTGCGAAGTGCTCACTGCCTCTTTGTCGCCAAGGCAGCCATCGAGCCGTGACTTCTGCTTCAGATGCGCGCCGGCGATGAGAGGCATCGTCGGCTCTGCGAATCGCACGTGGAGCAGCAGTGCACCCGCCTTCTGATTGCGGCGCAGGCGACTCCTGAAATCGACAGCCTCTGAGCCCCGGCTACGCGGAGCGCCCGGCCGAGGCGCCAGACCAACCAGCGGCCGTTGCGCATCAGCTCGCGGTCGGGCAGCTCGTTCACCTCGCGCCAAGCCTGGATGCGACACGGGGAGATGTGAGAGAACCCTTTATCTATGGGCCTGGGCCGTCCCGTAAGCAAAGATCGAGGTCAATCGGTTAGCTTCCAGTCCAGTTCACAAGACAGGACACAGCCAGCACTGGTTTAGTGCACGCCTCCCATCCACTCATAGCCCCGTGCCTGACAAGCAAGGATCTGTCGCCACATGGCGGGTGCGTTCGAGTACATGGGGAAGTGCCCGCAGAAGGGAATCTCCGCGAGGGATACTCCGCTACGTTCGAGGTGAGGCAGATACGTCAGGTTTGCGTTCTATTCTCCGTACATGAACATGCGCGGCATCGGTAATTCCAAAAACGTGGCCATCAGGTCGCCGTTGTCTGACAGGTCGACCATGGACTCGAATATGCTTCTGACAGCACCGGCCCTAACCTTGACTTGCAACGCGCCGGAGAACAGTGCGCTGGC
>DASQVA010000090.1:0-4667 GCA_035641035.1 Rubrobacter sp.
CAGGAAGCTATCGCCCATCCTCGGGGACAATACGTGCATCCCATGCACGGCACACGAGAGCGGCTCGATGAGCGCGGCATGCCGGTAGGAGACGGTTTCCGGCACGACGTAGGCGTTGGCCGCCGGGACCGCTACGTACTCAGCGAAGCCACCGGAGACCGTGTCGCCGATGGCGTCCCAGTTCTCGCAGAGGTTGCCCTTGCCCACGCGGCAGAACCGACAGTGCCCGCAGTAGAGCGACGGGTCAACCGCCACCCGCTGTCCCTCCGCCAGCCCGGCTACGTCCGGGCCGAGCGCCACCAACTCCCCGGCGAGCTCGTGGCCCGGCACGATGGGGTAGGGAGTCGGTGGGAAATCGCCGTCGGCGATGTGCAGGTCCGTCCCGCAGATACCGCATGCCCCGACCTTCACCACGATCTCGCCCCGCCCCGGCGTGGGGTCGTCCACGGTTCTCACCCTGATGTCGCCGGGTTTCTCTATGATCGCCGCCTTCATGCCTTCCCCTCTCTACTTGACCGCGCCGGTCGTCAGGCCGCGCACCAGTTGCTTCTGGGTAAGCCAGCCCACGATCACGGGCACCAGGATCGCCAGGGTGGTGAACGCCGAAAGTTGCGCCCAGAACTGCCCGCGGGAGGTCTGCTGGGCGGCGACGGCCACGGAGAGCGGCTGCCACTCTATCGCCGTGAACGAGACGCTGAAGAGGAACTCGTTCCAGGAGAAGATCACGCACAGCATCGCCGTCGAGGCGATCCCGGCCCGCGTAAGCGGTATGACTACGCGCCAGAGCATCTGGAAAAGGTTCACCCCGTCCACCTGCGCGGCTTCCATGATGCCCCGCGGCAAATCCTTCATAAACTGGTACATCATCCACACTACTATGGGCGTGTTCATCCCCGTAAAGACGATGATGAGCGCCCAGGGTGTGTCCAGCAGCCGCAGGGAGCGGAAGATCACGAACAGCGGCGTCAGCACCGCGGCCAGCGGCAGCGCCTTGGTCGTAATGAACCAGAATACTATGCCCTCGTTGCGCGGGTTGTGAAAGTAGCTTAGCGCGAACGCCGCCGGGACACCGAGCAGCAGGCATATTATGGTCGAGGTTCCGACGATGAACAGGGAGTTGAAGAACGGCGCCCAGAAGCTCTGCAGCGCGGAGGTGTACTGCTCCAGCGTCGGGGTGAAGAGAATCTGGGGCGGCAGTACGTAGGCGGCGGCGTCGGTCTTGAAGCTGGTGAGGATTAGCCAGAAGATTGGGCCGAAGATCACCACAACGGCCAGATACAGCACCGCGTTCTGCAGGTAATGCACCCACGGGGTCGGACGCTTCTGCTTGGACGAGGCCGTCACGTTGCTCACGCTATGCTCCCTCCCTCACCACGGCGTTCATCGTCCTGAGCAAGCCGGTCAGGATGACGAGCGTCAAAACCAGGGTGGCGACCCCGATGGCGGACGCCGCGCCCACCTGCCAGCCGACGAGGCCGGTCTGGAACGTTAGGTACTGCAGGTTCATCGAGCTGGTCCCCGGGCCACCCGCGGTGCCGACGTAGATCTCACCGAACACCTGCAGGATAAAGATGCTCCCTAGTAGTATGACCATCCGGTAGTACGGAAGCAGGTGCGGCAGCTCCACGTACCGGAACACCTCGAAGCGGTTGCAGCCGTCGAGCTGGGCTGCCTCTTTCTCCTCCTCCGGGATGGCGGCGAGGCCGGCGAGGAGCACCAGCATGAACAGTGGCTCCCACTGCCAGGCGACCATGGTGGAGACCATGAGCAGGGGGGCCTGGGCCATTGGGTTGAAGCCCTCGATCCCGAGGAGGCCGGTGAACCAGGTAACTAGCCCGAAGTTCGGGCTGAATAGCTCGTTTTTCCAGATGAGGCCCGTCACGGTCGGCATGATGAAAAACGGCGTGACGAGGAGGGTCTGGACGAGGCCCTTGGCGAAAAACTCCCTGTTCAGGAGCAGGGCCAACCCGAGGCCGACCAGGCAGCAGATCACGAGCGACATCGCGGTCAGGGCGAGCGTCTGCAGCGCGACGGTCCCGAACTGGGCTGAGAAGATCTCGCGGGTGTAGTTGCCTAAGCCCACGAACTGCCGGCCGAGGTCGGGCCGGATGATGTTCCACGACTGTAGACTCAGGTACACGGTGAGCAAGAACGGTATCTGCGTGATCAGCGCGACCACTATAAGCCCGGGGTACAGCAGCGCCCGTCGCTGCGCCCCTGGCGAGGCGGGCGCCTTGCGCGACCCCGACCTGCCACCGGAGACGCTCTTGGAGCCGGAGATGTTTTCGCTGACTGCCACCTGGAAGAACCTCCAAACCTTCGTCGCCTGCGCCAGCCCCTAGCCCTTTAGGCTCTAGCTCTTCAGGTATTGCCCCTGTCGGGCCACGTCGAGCGCCTGCTGTTGCGCCAGCCGGGTCATCTCGTCCACGCTCATGTCGCCTGCGAGCACGCTCGCCAGGCTCCTGCCGACCTCGTCACCAAGCTCCTGGAACTCGGGTATCCCCACGTACTGGATGCCCGTGTACGGGACGGGCTCCTGCGTCGGCCGCTCGGGGTTGGCAGTTTCGATGGACTCTATCTCGATGTCCGCCCAGGGGTTGTCCCGGTACTTGGTGTCCTCGTAGGTGGACCTGCGCGTGCCAGGAGGCACCCTCACCCAGCCGAACTCCTCGCCCACGAGCCGTATGTACTCCTTGCTTGTCGCCCACTTGAGGAACTCGAAAGCCGCCTCCTGGTTGCGGCTGGAGGACTCGATCCCCAAGGCCCAAGACCAGAGCCAGTGCGCGCCGCGCTCGGTCGTTCCCGTCGGCCCGTAGGCGAAGCCGATGTCCTTCGCTATCTCCGAGGTCTCCGGATCGCTCAGGTAGCCGGCCGTCGAGGTCGCGTCGTACCAGATGGCCCCCTCGCCGGAGGCGAAGAGGTTCTGGCACTCGGGGAAGTTGTCCGAGGTCGCGCCGGGCTGACCGTACTTCCTCACCAGCTCCGAGTAGACCTTGGCGGCCTCCTTGACCTCCGGGGTCTCTAGCTGCGGCTCCCAGTCCTCGTTGAACCAGCGCCCGCCGAAGGTGTTGATGAACGTTCCGAAGGGCGCCATGTTCGCTCCCCACCCTGCCAAGCCCCGTAGAATGATGCCATACACGTCCCCCTCCGGGTCGTGCACCTTCTGCGCGAAGCCGGAGACCTCTTCCCAGGTCGGGTGATCCGGCATCGAAAGTCCGGCCTTCTCGAAGAGGTCCTTCCGGTAGAAGAGCATCGAGCTCTCGGCGTAGAAGGGGAGTGCGAAGAGCTGGCCACCGTTGGAGAGGACGGTGCGGATGGGTGCGAGCAGGTCCTCAAGATCGTACTCCTCGCGCTCGGCTCGGCCCATCTTCTCGAAGAATGGGTCGAGCGGCACCGTCCATTGGTAGCGGCCCCAGAACGGCGTGTCGTAGCTACCGATGGTGACGATGTCGAAGTTGCCGGCCCTCATCGCCACGTCCTGCGTCACCCGCTGGCGAAGGTCGTTCTCTGGTAAGAACAGGAACCTGACCTCTATGCCGGTCTTCTCGGTGAAGTGCCCGACCAGGCTCTGCATGTCTTCCATCTGCGAGTTGCTGACCGTCGCCACGGTCAACGTCGTCCCCGCGAACTTTCCACCCGAAGCTCCCCCGGACCCGCCGCAGGCCGCCGTGCCTAGGAGCGCGGCGCCGGCAGCTCCGGCCCCGGTGACTCTTAAGAAGTCCCTCCTGGTCAGAACCTTTGAGTAGCCCATTGCCAGTCCACCTCTCGTCGCCCCACCGCGACTTTTCGTGGCCTTCTCGATACCCGATAACGTTGTCAGGTTCGATGATGGGCAATCTAAAGGATGCTGACAACGCTGTCAAGACGTTCGGCGCGTGACCTCCCCGTACTTAGCCGGGTAGCAGGCCTCCACGAGTCCCCGGTTGCCGGTTCCTGACGCCCGTCACCTCCCAGCGCAGGGTGAAGGCCGTGCGTGCCACCGCCCGCACCGCGGTGTTCGTGCCCGTGGCGTCGCCCCCGCTCGTCAGTACCGCCATCTTCAAGATCTTGGTTCCACGCTACTAATGACAGTCATGAACCGCTCCAACTCTTCCCTCGTCGGCAAGACCCGCATGGCGCCGTAGTCAGTGCAGGTCAAAGCCCCCGCCGCCGTACCTCGCCGTACAGCCTCGCGGATCGCCACTTCGTCGGAGAGCCACCCGGGACGCTCGGAGAGGTGGGTTAGGGTGGCCGCGAGGAACGCGTCTCCGGCGCCGGTAGCGTCCACGACCTTGTCGATCTCGAATCCCGGCAGGATGCCACCGAACCCCCGGGTGGCGTAGAAGGCCCCTTCGCCCCCCATGCTGACGAGCACCAGTGAGATGCCGCGGTCCAACAGGATCTCCGCCGCCTCTTCCGGGTCCTCCACGCCGAGTATCGGCGAGAGCTCGTCGTCGCTGAGCTTGACGACGGACGAGAGGTCTAGCACCGGCGCCACGGTCTGGCGGGCGACCTCCACGCTCTCCCACAGGTGCTCTCGGAGGTTAACGTCGAAGGCCACAGGGATGCCCTCCTCGTTGGCGAGCTCCGCGAACCTCAGCGTCGCCGAGCGCACCGGTTCCTTTATGAGGGGGATGCTCCCGAAGTTCACAAAGGACGCTCCAGAGAGGGCTTCGCGCTTCACGTCG
>DASQVA010000091.1:0-9006 GCA_035641035.1 Rubrobacter sp.
TACGCTTCAAACGAACACCGGTCGGGTCTATCAACTCAACCGCATGGCCCTACCCGACGCCCGCAAGGTCAAGAACGCCGTCGAGCAACAGAAGCGCAAAGCCGGCATCTACGAGTAGCCCGCCGGCTATCTCTCCTGCCAACCGCCCACCATAAGCAAGCCGTCCCCACCACCTCTCCGTTCCCGCCTGACCGCGCCATTAAGTGCACGTTGTAGACTTGCGGGTCGGGAGAGGCCCTTATGCTGTAAGCTATCGACGATATCTCCAGGGAGGTACCCGGATGGCAGTGACGAACTGGCGATCCCTCGACCAGCGAAGGATACTCGAGACTGCGTTGCGGTTCGTGGATCGGGAGGGGCTAGAAGCACTCAGCATAAGGAAGCTGGGGGCTGAGTTGCGGGTGGAAGCGATGTCACTCTCCAGCCACGTACCCAACAAGAGTGCGCGGCTCGACGGGATGGTGGATGTGCTGTTGGGCGAGCTCAGGATACCGCCCGAAGACGAGGGCTGGGAGGAGCGTATAAGGGGGGTGTTCCGGCGGCTTGCGTACGAGCACCCATCGTCTTGCCCCTCGTCGTAACCCACCGGACATGATGGACGGGGCCTGGCTCGCCGAAGAGTTCTTGAACGCGCTCGGGGGGCGGGCTTTGACCCCAAGACCTCGCTGCACGCATTTCGCGCGCTCACCAGCTACACACAGGGTTCTCTATGGCCGAGCTCCGAGGCTTCGCCATGGAGCTCTCCGGACCCCGTTCCGGCGCGAGAGCCCTCCCCGCGGAACAGGTTTCCCGCATCGTCGAGTTGAACCGCGAGCTCGGAGAGGTGGAACGCGACACCGAGTTCGAGTTCGACCCCATCCTCTACGCCATCAGGGAGAGGCTCTGAACCCGACTGTCTCGGATAGTCTTCGCGAAGCCGTGCATGCGGCGACCTCCCGCGCCCCGTAGCACGGGTGAAAGCGGTCTGTAGCGGGCGGTGAGGCATTTAGCGTACCGCCGACCCCTAGTTTTCTCCCTGGTGCTCACGCTGGTCCTGTTCGGGCTTACGATCGTTAGTAGGATCGTGTTTCCGAGGGCGCCCGCTGGGAACGTCAAGGAGCTGCCAGAGGGGGTCTTCAATCCGCCCTCGGGCTATACCCTGATCGCATCCGAGATGAAGAGCCCGGATACCCTGTTCTGGTCGCTGGCGATCCTGCTCGCCCTCGGTCTGCTGGCGTGGGTGGGCTGGTGGCGCGAGGCCGGTTTCAACCGGCCTTCGCAGTGGAGGAACCTGCGCCTGCTATGGTACCCGCTCCTCGTGAGCGCGCTGGCCTTCGTCAGCGGCCTCTTCGTCTCCGGACCGGCCTCGCTCGTTTCGGCGCTCCTGGTCGTGCTCGTCGCGACCTTCGGGGAAGAGCTAGTCTACCGAGGAATTGTGTGGCGGGCGATGGTGCCTACGGGTCCTGTGCGCGCCATGGTGTTTACCTCGCTACTCTCTGGCGCGCTGGTGCTCGGCAGGACCGGTACAGACGGTCCCTGGCCTGAGGCGGTCCGCCTAACGGCGCTCGCCGTCTGCGGCGGCTTCACCTACGCGGCGCTCCGGTGGCGCACGACCTCGATCTGGCCCGTCATCTTGGTCCACACCGCATCGGCCTTCGCCGCGGACATCGCGACCCTGGGGACCATCACTTACCCAATCGTGATGGTCTTGAGCACCCTCGGCTTCGTCGCCTACGGCCTGTATCTCCTTCGCGACCGCCGCACACGTGCTGACGGCGGCGTGATCAGGCCAGAACCCGCGCGCGTAAGATGAAAGCATCCCCACCGATCCCACACGCTCCTCCTAGCCACCCACACCACACATCATATTCGACCAATCGTTCAGAATGCGTATGCTGGCAGCCACCGAGCGATGGGAGTCACAGTAGCAGGCGTACCGGCGTGGGGTTGGTAGCGTGGGAGATAATGGATTTGGCGACGATTAGGCAGGCGGGCGGTGGTTGAGTCTTCTTCCTGTAGGTCGCCGGCTCTCGTCATCGGGTGCGGGTGTCTTATAGCCTTGATCACCTACGGGGTGAGGACCAACTTCGGGCCACGTATTTCTCGACCAGAGGCGTCTCTAACATAGGGCCTGACCGTGGTGAGTTCCCCGAAATCGTCATCCTGAATCATATCTGGCTTGGCAAGCGTCTCCAATACCTGCTCGCGCTGGCCGTTGATCTTTAGATGCTGGTCAACGAAACGCCCCCAGCGCTCCTCTGTGAACCTAACGAGAACTGTGTTCAAAGACAGTATAATCAGCACCCAGGTTAACCTCGAAACTTTACGAGGCCACCTCCTGTAGCTGCCTCTCCAAGTCTTTGATCTCGTCTCTTAACTTGGCGGCGTACTCGAACTTGAGCTCTTCGGCGGCCTCCAGCATCTCCGCTTCGAGGTCGGCCATGAGGGTGCGGAGCTCATCCGGGTCGCGCGGGGCTTCGCGGCTGCTCTTCTTGCCTGCCTTGTAAAGGCCCTTGGCCTCGGCGGCGATGAGGATGTCCGAGACGCCCTTGGTGATAGTCGTAGGGATTATCTTGTTGCGCTCGTTGTAGGCGCTCTGGATCTCCCGGCGGCGGTTCGTCTCGCCGAGCGCGATCCGCATGGCCTCGGTCTCTTTGTCGGCGTACATGATAACCCGGCCCTCGACGTTCCTGGCCGCCCGTCCAATGGTCTGGATCAGCGCCCGCTCCCCGCGCAGAAAACCCTCCTTGTCCGCGTCTAAGATGGCCACTAGCGTGACCTCGGGAAGATCGAGCCCTTCTCGGAGAAGGTTAATGCCGACGAGTACGTCGAACTCGCCGATCCTGAGGCCACGGATGATCTGGATGCGGTCCAGCGTCTCTATGTTGGCGTGCATGTAGCGCGCCTTGACGTTATGCTCCAGCAGGTAGTCCGTCAAGTCTTCGGCCATTTTGATGGTGAGTGTGGTGATGAGCACCCGCTGGCCGTGCTCGACGCGCTTGGCGACCTCGTTGAGGAGGTCGTCTATCTGGTTCTTCGTCGAACGGACCTCGACCTCGGGGTCGACCAGGCCGGTCGGGCGGATGATCTGCTCTACTATCTGTCCCGAGTTCTCCAGCTCGTACGGCCCCGGCGTCGCCGACACAAAAATCATCTGGTCGGTCTTGAGTAAGAACTCCTCGAACGTCAGGGGGCGGTTGTCCAGCGCGCTCGGCAGCCTGAAGCCGAATTCTACGAGCGTCGTCTTGCGCGAGCGGTCGCCCTTGTACATGCCCCGGATCTGCGGCAGCGTTATGTGCGACTCGTCCACAAACGTCACGTAGTCGTCTGGGAAGTAGTCGAGCAAAGTGTACGGAGTCGAGCCGGGCGGGCGGCCGTCGAGGTGGCGCGAGTAGTTCTCTATTCCCGAGGTAAATCCGAGCTCCCGCATCATCTCCAGGTCATACTGCGTCCGCTGCTTGAGACGATACGCTTCGAGAACCTTGCCTTGTCCCTCCAGCTCCGCGACGCGCTCCTCGGCCTCCGCGGCTATGTTCTTTATGGCGGTCGCCATCCGATCCTCGCCGGTTACAAAGTGGGTCGCCGGGTAGACGGCGAGGACGTCGTGCTCGCGTAGGATCTCACCGGTCAAAGGGTCCGCCTCGGTCATGCTCTCTACCTCGTCCCCGAACAAGGAGATGCGGTAGATCGTGTCCTGGTAAGCCGGATGCACCTCGAGCACGTCTCCGCGCACCCTGAAGTTACCGCGGTTGAGCTGAAAGTCGTTTCTAGTGTACTGGATCTTGACGAGATCGCGCAAAATGTCGTCAAGGTCGTAGAAGCCGCCCCTCTCCAAAAGCACCATCTTCGAGCGGTATTCCTCCGGGCTGCCGAGGCCGTAGATCGCGGAGACGCTAGCTACTACGATCACGTCGCGGCGGGTGAAGAGGCTGCTCGTGGTGGAGTGTCTGAGGCGGTCGATGTCCTCGTTGATCTGAGCGTCCTTCTCGATAAAGGTGTCCGTGCGCGGGACGTACGCCTCGGGCTGATAGTAATCGTAGTAGCTGACGAAGTACTCGACAGCATTGTTGGGGAAGAAATCGGCGAACTCGCTGGCTAGCTGCGCCGCGAGCGTCTTGTTATGGGCGATGATAAGCGCAGGCCGCCCGACCTGCTCTATCACGCGGGCCATCGTGTGCGTCTTCCCGGACCCCGTAACGCCGAGCAGGGTCTGCGCCCCCATCCCGGCCTCGAGGCCAGAGGCGAGCTGCTCTATAGCCCGCGGTTGGTCGCCAGTCGGGCGGTATTCGCTGTTTACCTGGAACTTATTCCGAGTTTCGATGCAGGTCCCTCCCGTAGAGTTCTCTGTAGATCCGACGGGCCTCCAAGGCGTCCTCGACGTACTCGCGCGTCTCCTCGAACGGGATGTCCTTCGCGATGTCGAACCCTTCTTCAGAGAGCCAGCCGTCCACCATGCCCTCCCCCGAATTATACGCCGCGAGCATCAACCTCTCATCCCCCCGATACCGGCCTTTGAGGTACCCGAGGTACCACGCCCCCATCCTCAGGTTTACCTCCGGGTCACGATAATCTCCCTTTATTCCGCTCCTATTCCCGATAAACTCGGCCGTCTGCGGCAAGAGCTGCATGAGCCCGTATGCCTCGCGGTGCGACTCTACGTCCGGCCTGAAGCGGCTCTCGGTGTAGACTACCCCGGCCACGAACGCAGGCTCCAAGCCGTTCCTCTCGCTCGCCTCCCTGATAGTCTCCTCGTACCGCAAGGGGTATATGGTCTTCCGCACTTCCTCCGGAGCCCGCAGCACGAAGGGCAGCGCGGCGAGGAGACCGGCGAGCACGAGCAGCATCACCACCCCCCGCCGGCGGCGGGCCCGCGATCTACCGTACCTACGTCTCTTGTCGTACGCTGCCGCCAGATCCTCTCTCCCGGAAGATCCTCCGCCCGAGCTCCTTTGCCTGTTCTTTAAGTCTATCCAGATCCCCGTCGTTTTGTACCACCAGGTCGGCCCGCCGGGCCTTCTCCTCGCCGGAGAGCTGCCGCGCCTCTATCCCCCGCAACGTCGCCTCGTTCACGCCTCGTTCCTCCGCCCACACCCGCCGTCGCTCCTCCGGCACCACCACAGCGACGGTGTAGTCGAAGTCCTCACCCCGCTCGGTCTCAAACAGCAACGGTATCTCCACCACAAACAATTCCGCGTCGGACGCCTCGATGCGCAGGTCGGTCTCGCGGCGCACCAGGGGATGAAGTATGCCTTCGAGGTCCGCGAGGCCTTCAGGGCCGCCGAAGACCTCGTACCCCAATGCCTTGCGGTCGATGCCCTTGGTGCCCCGGACCTTCTCGCCGAAGCGTTCGACGATCCTAAAGATTGCCTGCTGGTCGTTTTGCAGCAGGTGGTGGACGATCTCGTCGGCCGAGGCAGTCTCGGCGCCGAGCTCTTCGAGGAGGCAGACGAAGGTGCTTTTTCCTGACGCGAAGGGGCCGGTGACAGCGATGGTCACCGGCCCCTCACGGGGTGGTCTGTGCAAGGATTGCTGTGTTATCTCTCCTCAAGGTCCAGGTCGGCCAGCGCGTCGAAAGCGCCGGTGCGGAGGCCGCTGCCCTCGCTGTTGCTGCTCTTGCGGTCGGGGGAGGAAGAGCCACGCTGCTGCTCCGGCTCGCGCCCGGGACGCTGCTCCTCGCGGCGGGGACGGTCCTCGCGGTCCTCGCGCTTCGGGCGGAGGCTGAGAGAGAGCCGACGGCGGCGGGCGTCCACGTCTATGATGCGGGCGTCCACCTCATCGCCGCTGCGCACGATCTCGTCGGGCGTCTCGACGTGGTGCTCGGCCAGCTCGGAGATGTGGATCAGGCCCTCGACCCCCTCGGCGACCTCGACGAAGGCTCCGAAGGAAACCAGCTTGGTAACGCGGCCCTGGATCTGTTCGCCGACTTTGACCCGCTCGACGATCTCCTGCCACGGGTCCTTGCGGGTCTGCTTGAGCCCGAGCGAGATGCGCTCGCGGTCCCTGTCGACCTCAAGAACCTTAACCTCGACCTCTTCGCCCACCTCGACGACCTCGCTCGGGTGGTCAACATGCTGCCAGGACAGTTCAGAGATGTGGATCAAGCCGTCTATGCCTTCGAGGTCAACGAACGCCCCGAAGTCCACGAGGTTGGAGACGGTGCCCTTGACGATCATGCCCTCCTCAAGGGAGGTCAGAATGCGCTCGCGCTCCTCCTTGCGCTCCTCTTCAAGGACGGCCCGACGGGAAAGGACGACATTGTTGCGGCTCCGGTTGAGCTCAATGACCTTGCACTCGAGCTTCTGGCCAAGGAACGAGTCCAGGTTCCTGACGCGCCGGATGTCGACCAAGCTCGCCGGCAAGAAGCCGCGCAAACCGATGTCCAAAATCAGGCCACCCTTGACAACCTCGATCACCGGTCCCTCGACCGTGCGTTGCTCGTTGTACGCCTCCTCGATGCGGTTCCAGGCCCGCTCGAAGGCAGCGCGCTTGGCCGAAAGGATCAGACGCCCGTCGGCGTCCTCCTTTTGCATAACGAGCGCCTCAAGCCGCTGGCCCAGGTCGACCACGTCGTGGGGGTCGGCCCCCTTGCGGATGGTCAGCTCGTTGGAGGGGATGAGCCCCTCAGACTTGTAGCCGATGTCGACGAGTACCTCGTCCCGATCTATGCGGACGACTTCACCCTCGACGATGTCCCCGTCCTTGAAGTCGATGAGGACACCCTCGTCGAGGGGGATGACCTCCCCGTTCTCCTCCCGAAAAAAGTCCTTCATAGTCAATTCTCGGGACGCGCGTTGTGTAGTGTCAGTCATGAAAACAGTTGCTTTCCTTCTCTTGGCTTGTGAACGAACGATTATACAGCAATTACCCGCGGGAAAAGCAGCTCGCGGATAGAGTTCTACAGAGGTCGCACCCTCCCCCAGCGCTCTCCGACCTTGGCCTCCACCACGAGCGGCGGGCGCAGGTCGTAGGCGGCGACCATCCTCTGGACGGCGAGGTCCGCGACCTCCTCAACGCGGTCCTCGTCAACGTCGAAGACGAGCTCGTCGTGGACCTGCATGATCATCTCCGCCTCGAGCGCAGGCAGCCGCGGCTGCAGGTCCACCATCGCCACCTTGATGATGTCAGCCGCCGTCCCCTGCACGCGGGCGTTGAAAGCGATCCTCTCCCCCAACTTCCTGACGTTCTTGTTGGAGTTACTTAGCTCCGGGACGTAGCGCCGCCTCCCGAAGAGCGTCGTCGAATATCCGAGCTCCTCCGCCTCCTCCAAAGTCTCACTCATGAACTCCGTAACCCGCGGGTAGCGCTCGAAGTAGCGTTTGATGTATCGCTCCGCCTCCGCCGGGTGGACGTTGCCGAGCCTGGTGGCCAGCCCGAACCCCGAGATGCCATAAAGGATGCCGAAGTTGACCATCTTCGCCCGGCGTCTCAACTCCGGAGTGACGCTCTCCATACGCACGTCGAAGACCTCCGAGGCCGTGCGGGTGTGGATGTCCTCGCCCTGCTCGAACGATTCGACAAGCGCTGGCTCGCCGCTCATGTGCGCCAGGATCCTGAGCTCTATCTGGGAGTAGTCGGCGATCACTAGCTGGCGGCCTCTTGAGGCGGTAAACGCGTCCCGGATGCGGGCGCCGAGCTCGGTGCGGACCGGTATGTTCTGCAAGTTCGGCGAGTCGCTGGAGAGGCGACCCGTGGCCGTGGTGGTCTGGTTGAGGGTGCTGTGGATGCGGCCCTCGTCGGAGATCAACTTTAGCAGCCCGTCTATGTAGGTGCCCCTAAGCTTGGTCAGCTCGCGGTAGGTGATGATGTGCTCGGCCACGGGGTGCTCGAGGGCAAGCTGCTGCAGCACCTTTGCGTCTGTGGAGTAGCCAGTCTTGGTCTTCCTGACCGGCGGGATACCCATCTCCTCGAAGAGTACCTCGCCGAGCTGCTTGGGCGAGCCGATGTTGAAGGGATGGCCGACCTCATCGTAGATGCGCCGCTCTAGTTCCTCGACGCGAACCTCTATCTCCTCACCAACATCCTCAAGGGTGCCTGCGTCGACCGGCATCCCGACGTCCTCGATCTCCCCGAGCACGTCGGCGAGTGGCAGCTCCACGTCGTAGTAGAGCCGGGCGAGTCCCATCTCCTCCAGCTCCTCGACCAGCCTCGGCGAGAGCGCGTACACCTGAGCCGCCCGCCTCGCCGCGTGCGCGACCGCCCCGTCCTCCTGCCTGACCTCGACATCGGCCATCCCCCTCTCCTCCGCCAGCGGCTCGAGCTCGTAGCTCCCGAGACCCGGTTTCACCAGGTACCCGGCGAGGTAGGTGTCGAAGTCCACCCCGCGCACCCCGATCCTCTTCGCATCATGGACCTTGATGGGGACATCTGGTAATCCATCCGTGAGGCGTACCTCGCTCTCAGAGACCGCGACGGCCCAGCGTCCGGTGGCGTCTCCAACCGGGGCTGCGGCAGCGGGCTCGAAGGAAAGCTCTACCGGGTCGTCCGAGACGCGAACTTCCAGTAGTTCCCGAAGAGGTAGTTCCTCGCCGCCGACGACCGGTAACATGTCGAAGCGCGACTCCAGGGTCCTGAACTCGTAGCGTCGGGTGATGTCTCGGATCTCAGGGGAGATGCCCTCGAAGCGCAGCGCCTCGGGGTCGAACTTGACGGGCACGTCGAAGCGCATCTTCGCCAGCTCCAGCGACATAAAGGCGCTCTCGCGGCCCTCTTCGAGCTTGGTGCGCGTGCCCTTCGCGGTGATCTTGTTCAGGTTCTCGTAGACGCCCTCGACGGTGCCGAACTGCTCGAGGAGGTTGGCGGCACCCTTGGGTCCGATGCCGCGGACGCCGGGGATGTTATCCGAGGGATCGCCGACCAGGGCCTTGTAGTCCGGGATCTGCTCCGGCGTGACGCCGTAGTCCTCGATCACCTCTTCCCGTCCGTACGTCTTCGTCTCGGAGACGCCGCGGGTGGTGCGCAGCACCTTCACGCGACCGTCCACGAGCTGCATGGCGTCCTGGTCCCCGGTCACTATAAAGAGCTCGACGT
>DASQVA010000092.1:0-4694 GCA_035641035.1 Rubrobacter sp.
CTATGATCACGACAGCTACCGGCGCGAGCTATGGCGCCGCGGCGTCAAACTGCTCATCGCTCGTCGGGGAACCAAGCACGGATCGGGACTCGGGCGATGGCGTTGGGTCGTGGAGCGTACCTTCGCGTGGCTGCACAACTATCGGCGCCTGCGCATCCGCTGGGAACGCGACCCGGTGGTGCATACGGCCTTCTTCACCATCGCCTGCGCGCTTATCTGCCGGCGCTACCTTAGGGAGTTTTGAAACGGGTTCTAAGGCCGATTGTGAGGTGAGGACGGGGCGACCTCGTTATTCATGAGTTACTTGCGCCCAGCGGCGATGCTTGGCTTCGTTTCCAACACGTAAAAGTAGACGTGGCGCTTGAGAGTGCCTCCCAGACACCTATTGCGGAGGTAGCAGTAAGGTTAACCGGTGGGGATGGCTTATCCTCGGTCGTAACCACCTAATTCGTCTACGAGGGCGGTTCCTGGAAGTATCAATTCGCTAAGGAGGAATACACGAGCTCTTCATGCCCGGCCTCCCCTACGAGGAGTTCGTAGAGGCACAACAAAGAGCTCGTTCGAGGTGCTTTTCTTATCAGAGAGGGTGGGTAGCGTCCTGATAAAAGAGCCTGACGCAGCCCGTTCTCAAACTCTGGTCGATCCGCCCCTAGAATATTCTCCGTGTTGCGACGTTCTAGTAGTTAACCGTTCGCATGCCCGCCTCGTTGTAGCGTTCACCCGCGGCTACACCTTTAGGAGCAACCTCATCTATGCGCCGCAAGTCCTTTTCGGTGAGTGTCACCTCCACCGCTGCGGCGTTCTCTTCAAGGTACTTGCGGCGCTTGGTACCAGGGATGGGAACGATGTCCTCTCCCTGATGCCGGAGCCACGCCAGCGCAAGCTGACCCGGCGTGACGTCCTTCTCGTTGGCAATCTCCTTGACCTTCTCCACCAACCCTAGATTCTTCTCAAAGTTCTCACCCTGAAAGCGTGGTGAGACTCGGCGGAAGTCGTCTTCAGGCAAATTCTCGAACCTTAGGATCTGACCGGTGAGGAAACCGCGCCCCAAGGGGCTGTAGGCGACAAAGCCGATCTCGAGCTCCCGAACCGTAGGTAGAATCTCGTCTTCGACATCTCGGCTCCACAGGCTGTACTCGGTCTGCAAGGCGCTTATAGGATGCACCGCATGAGCTCGCCGGATAGTGTCCGCAGCCGCCTCGGAGATGCCGAGGTAACGTACCTTACCGGCCTCGACCAGTTCGGCCATTGTGCCCCACGTTTCCTCTATGGGAGTGTCCGGGTCGACTCGGTGCTGATAGTAGAGGTCTATGTGATCCACGCCTAGCCGTGAAAGCGAGGCGTCACACGCCTTCCTTACGTACTCGGGCTTGCCGTTTACGCCTAACCTTGTACCATCTTCCTTGCGCTCGTTGCCAAACTTGGTGGCAAGCACGACTTCGTCTCGCCTGCCTTGGATAGCTCTGCCGATGAGCTTCTCGTTGGTGAACGGGCCGTACATGTCGGCGGTGTCGAGGAAGGTTATGCCGATCTCTATCGCCCGGTGGATAGTGGCGATCGACTCGTCATCATCACCAGTGCCGTAAAACTCGCTCATCCCCATGCATCCAAGACCCAGTTCTGAGACCTCGAGCCCCTGAGTGCCGAGTGTTCGGGTGTCCATAAAGCCTTTCCGTAGATAGCTAACTAATACGGGAATTGAGATACCCGATATGGACTATCCTCTAACGCACGAAACAGGAAGGCACTGTTAACGTAATAGCGCCTGTAAATTGTGAGGTAGATCTCTTCAAACCGGGAGGTATGAGAGCACAAGTTAACTACCCTCACACCTCTCCTCTCTACCATAGAGGGCTGCACCGCCTTCAGAGAACCTCTGTAATTCATCGTCATAAGCGTCATGATCATCATTTCCCTTCACATATAAGGTTATTGCATGACTGTGCCTTGATGTGTGCCTGGGGACCGTCATGGTTATCGTCATGTTCGTTGTCATTGAGGAAACCGCATAGATTGGTGGCTTGCTCACCATCTTGACGCTCATGACGATCATTTGCGGAGGTTTTCTAGAGGGTGGCGGCTATGTCTTCCGTTGGAGATGGATCGCCTCAATTATCAGAGAGACAGGCTCCACCATGTTAACCGTAGGCTTTTGCTGATGAGGCAGCACTACGCGAACCCTATAGCGGCCAACTCCTAATGGGATGAGGTTAGCGGTTCGAGTCCGCTCGTCGGCTAAAGAAGGCTGTCATTTTAAACCAGCAGCCTATTGACACCGCTCACATACGCAGTCTCTTGGTCAGTAAGGAAGCAGAAAGAAGTTAGGCCTACTCGATATGGTTGGGGACGCCGAAGACAGCGGGCGGCACGTAACTTCCCGCACGTTGACACAACAGATCGCCACGTTAGACGGATCGAACATTGATCAGATAGGGGACGCCCACGCCAGCCGTTATCGTTACTTGCGTTCGGCTCCGGTTGGACAGTCTCCAAAACGCTTCGCTGGCACCTCCGCTTGCCCCGGCGGTCATCGGCAGACAGGGGTACAGCGACATGCAGTAGTATTGCTCTAGGAAGAGACGCCTAGAGAGGTAGTGAACGATGCAGGTATCCAAAGCGATCGGACGAGCGTTGGCTGACCGCGGGGTTGACGTATTTTTTGGGCTCGTCGGTAGTGGCAACTTCACCGTCACGAACGCGCTGCATGCGGCCGGCGCGACGTTCTACTCCGCCCGCCACGAGGGCGGCGCAGTCATGATGGCCGACGGCTACGCGCGCGCCTGTGGGAAGGTCGGCGTCGTTAGCGTTCATCAGGGTCCAGGCTTCACGAATACGCTCACCGGCCTGACGGAGGCTGCCAAGAGCCGCACGCCGCTGCTCGTGCTTGCGGCAGATACGCCGGCCGAGGCGCTCTGGTCGAACTTCAAGATCGACCAAGCTGCGCTCGCGACGACTGCTGGTGCAATCGCCGAACGCGTGCGCGGGACAAAGACCGCTGTCGAGGATGTCGTACGAGCACTGCGCCGCACCCAAGTTGAGCGCCGCCCCGTCGTGCTCAACATCCCGATCAACTTGGTGGAGGCGTTGTGTGCCGATGACTCGTTGGCTATTCCCGACTGGCCGACGCTAGAGCCGCCGGTCCCATCGAACCACTCGGTCGCCGAGGTCGCAGACCTGCTCTCTTCTTCTGACCGGCCGGTAATCGTAGCGGGGCGCGGTGCCGCACTCGCGGGGGCGCGCGAGGCGCTAGAGGCGCTCGGCGATCAGGTAGGGGCTCTGCTAGCGACCAGCGCCGTGGGGCACGGGCTCTTCGCCGGGCACCCGTACTGTGTAGGCATTGCCGGCGGCTTCTCTTCTTCGCTTGCAGTCCAGCTGCTCTCCGAGGCGGACGTCGTGCTCGCGTTCGGTGCTTCGTTGAACCACTGGACCGTGCGCCACGGCAGACTATTTTCGCCTAACGCGAGAATAGTGCAGGTCGACCTCGTCGAGGAGGTGATCGGGGCGCTCCACCGCGTCGACGTGGGCCTCGTCGGTGATGCGGCTCAAGCCGCCTGGGCGATCGTCGGAGAACTCGTTTCTCGCGACGTATGCAGAGAAGGTTTTCGCAGCAAGGCGCTCGCACGTGAGATCGCCACCCAACGTTGGCGTGACGAACCTTATGAGGATCGTGGCACCGCCAAGTATATCGACCCGCGCACGTTCAGCATCGCGCTCGACGACCTGTTGCCAATGGAACGCACAGTCGCAACCGACTCTGGGCACTTCCTCGGGTACCCGTCGATGTACCTTACGGTGCCCGACCAGCAGGGCTTTGTCTTCCCGCAGGCCTTCCAGTCGGTTGGTCTCGGGCTTGCCAGCGGGATTGGCGCCGCGGTCGCGCGGCCCGACCGGCTCTCCGTCGCCGCCATAGGCGACGGCGGCGCTCTAATGGCCTTAGGCGAGCTCGAGACGGCTGCTCGCTACCGCCTGCCGATGGTCGTTGTTATCTACAACGACGCGGCTTACGGCGCAGAGGTGCACCACTTCGGCCCTATGGGGCACTCGGTGGATCTCACACGCTTCCCCGACACCGACTTCGCCGCCCTCGCTCGCGCGACAGGGGCTGAGGGCATTACGGTGCGCGGCAGCGGAGATCTTTCGTCGATCAAGGGCTGGCTCGAGCGGCACGATGGACCGCTCGTGATCGACGCCAAGGTCAACCCGGATGTACGAGCTGAGTGGCTCGAGGAGGCGTTCCGCGTCCACTGAGCAGCCTGCCCTGAGGTACACAACGAACGAGTAGGAGGAGCCATGATATCTCGAGACCCTGTCGCGTCCCTCGTCGAGGCGCTCGCCAGCGGTGGCGTCGAGATCGTAGACCTAACCCAGCCGCTCAACGAGCATACCCCGGTCATCCAGCTCCCCGAGCAGTTTGGGCAAACGCCCGGGCTGAAGGTGCGCGAGATTAGCCGCTACGACGAGCGCGGGCCCGCTTGGGCGTGGAACTGGCTCGAGATCGGCGAGCATGTCGGCACGCATTTCGACGCACCAGTTCACTGGGTTACCGGTCGCGGGGGCCTCGACGTGTCGCAGGTGCCCCCCCGCCATCTCGTCGCGCCGGCGGTCGTGATCGACAGGTCCACTGAGAGTGCCGAAGACCCAGACTACCTGCTCACCGTCGAAGACGTACGCGCATTCGAAGCCGAGCACGGGCC
>DASQVA010000093.1:0-3578 GCA_035641035.1 Rubrobacter sp.
GCCCTTAGTGCCCGCTCTCCACGAGGCGCCGAGCCCCATGACCCCGAGCATCATCGAAGGAAGATGCGTTCGCGGTACGGGGCGTTCGGCCAGCTCTCGGCTCAGCGCGGCGCCCTCCTCGGCGTACGCCGCCGACTCCTCCAGCCTGCCCGCGAACATCTCCAGACGCGCCAGCGTCCACAACGTCCGAGCGACCAAGTCCGGGCGCAGACGAGCAATCCGTTATCAGAAGGGCTTATATTAGCCCGATCTCGAAGTGGGCGATGCTGCTCGAACCAGCGACCTCCTCCTTGTAAGGGAGACGAGAGGGGTTGCGGGGCATTGCAGTGGCTTGCAGAACCCGCTTATGTGGGCTAAATCCCTTTCCCCGGCTTGCTCACCATTGCGCGGCATTGCACCCTTAGTGATGTAGAGGTGATGTAATGATGCACGCGGTGTCAGGACTCCGGCGCGTACGCCCCCGGTGGTGTTTGGCTATCGGAGTAATGGCGCGCGTTCGAGCGGCAAGACTTGGAGCAGTAAAGTTGGTTGCTCTTGGCGGGAAAGTAGAGTTCGCTGCAAGGTGGGTTTTGTGACATGTCTTGGGCCGATCACGACGGCGGGTCACAGCAGGTGCAGGGCCACGCTACGCCGAACTTCGGAGAACCCCCTCAAGGCGAAGTTCGGGAAACATGGCGCTGCCCCAGTCCCATAGGGTCGGCCTGCAAGGGAGCGTAAGACCTCTGCGGAGTATTATCGGAAGGATGTCCTCGCAGACTATCGTGCTGCGTCCACACGGCAGAGGTGGCTGGTTCGAAATCAGCGTCGCCCACATCATAGGTAGTTGCGCACTATGTGGCGTCCTCTCCTCTCAAGGTTCCGACGATACGCGCGCTACTCACCGGTAAGAAGGCGGACGCTAAAGAAGTCGTAGAGGACCCTCGACACGGCCAGGATAGGTACGGCCAGCAGCACACCCAGCAGCCCGGCGAGCCCCCCGCCGACTATCACGGCCAGCAAGATCAGGACCGGGTGGATGTGCAGGGCCTTCCCGTGGATGCGGGGCATCAGGTAGTTGCCCTCGACCTGTTGGATAATCAGGAAGGCGACGAGCGTGAGGATCGTGGCCGTCGGCGAGACCGTGAGAGCCACCGCCACCGCGGGTATCGCCCCGAGCCAGGCTCCCGCGTAGGGGATGATGCCGGTGAGGAAGACCCAGGCGCCGAGGGCGATGGCGTACGGCACGCCTATCAGGTACAGGACCAAAGCCGAGACCGCCCCCTGGATGAACAGGTCCAGCAAGAGCCCGCTCAGGTAGCGGGAGAACGAGTGCTCGAAGGCGTCCCACAGGTCCCTGGCGTCGTGGCGGTAGCGGGTCGGGGCCGCCCTGAGGTAGGCCAACTTTATCCTGCGGGAGTCCGCCAGCAGGTAGGCCGCGACGAAGACCACCCCGAAGAGGGAGAGCGCGGCGCCGAAGACGCCCGAGACCAGGTTGAAGTCGCTCCCCGCCACGCCCCCGGCGAGCGCCCCGGCGCCGTCCGAGAGGTCTTCCTCTATCTTTGAGACGGCCTGCTCGGCCGTGCCCGGCAACAGGCCCCTATCGTCCAGAAACTCGAACGCGGTCAGCAGGTAGCGTTCGGCGCCGGTCAGCGAGCTGGATAGTATTTCGGTCAGCGTCCCGAATTGGCGCGCGAGTAGCGGCGCCACGAACAGGGTGGCCAGCGCGATCAGCGCCGCTACCGCCATGAAGGTGAGAACGACGGCCAACCCACGCGACCTGCGCGGCATGAGGCGCGAGAGCAGGCGCACGGGGAAGGAGAGGACCGTCGCCAACGCCAGGCCTCCCGCGACCGTGACGAGGGCCAAAGGGACCTTCCACGTCACCAGCACCAGCGCGGCGACGACCGCCAGGATGGCGGCCACGGCGAGGACGGTGCGGAGGCGCCTTGGGACCCTGATGGGGGTCGGCCATGCCCTTCCTCCTCGGACCGTCGAGGCGGCGGTTGCCTTACCGGCGGTTGCCTTACCGGCGGTTGCCTCGCCTGGGTTCGTCTCGTCCGGTACGGTGACTTTGCTCATCTTTCTTCCTTTCCGGGACCCGCGTCCCCCGGTGGTCGGGAGAGAGGCGCCTCGGCTCGCTCTTTGAGGGCTCGGTTCGTCTCCTCGAAACCCCGCTGCGTATTGGTGTCGAGGTTACGGGCGGACAGAGGGACCAGCAGACCCTTGAACGCCTCTCGCTGGATGAAACGAACACGGTTGTCTTCCAGCAGCTGGATGGTGAAGACGTGCTCACCATCGAACAGGCCCGGCACCAGTAGGTGGCCTAGCCACCGCAGCTCGCGGTCGGGTTCAGCGTTTAGAACCTTGGGCTTGAAGGTCATGCCCCTGCTATTGGGAGGCTCGAGGCGAACATCGAGGTGCTCCCCGGTGGTGGGCTCGCCGCTGATTCGGCGGATGAACGGGTTCCACCGGGGATAGGAAGCGAAGTCGGTGAGGATGAGCCATGTACGCCCCGCGCTAGCGGTGATCTCGATCTCGGAATGCAGCTCCCTCATCCGCACGACCTCCTATGACACTCAACGTGTACTTCCGGCAGTTCGGTGAACAAGCTAGTCTCGCAGGCTCGGGACGGTGTCCTAACCCAAGACGCCGTCCCGGTTCAGGTGTAGTTACTCTGCAGTTGCGCCGCTTGGTACTTCGGAGTGAGACTTCAGACTCTGTTCGGCGACGCCCAAAGCCTCCTCGTCCAACTTTGCCTGTTGCGCCATATTCCATACCTGGGCGATTACTACCGGCCAGAAAACCAGCAAGGTGATCGCCGTCGGGATTGCCTGCTGCCCGAAGATCCCTACGCCTGCTTCTACCCTGGTCCCGTTTGCTACGGGCTCTATCCTTACGTTTAGGGCAGTCTTCAAACCTATGATGGCCTTGAAGATGCCCCCCTTGCGGATGCTGACTTGCACCCCTCCGGTACGGATGGGCGTTTCGGTCACCTCGAAGTCTTGCTGCTCGAAGTGGCGCATCACGTCCTGAGCGACGGGAGAGAGGTCCTCAACAACGTAGGCAACGGTGTGCGAAGAATCGAAAGTTCCCATCAGGTGCCTCCTTTCAGAGTAGGCGTCTGTGCCCTGCCGGTATCTTCTCCGTGGTCTCCTTCTAGCGTGTCCTTTACCGCGGTATCACGGAAGTGGCTTCCAGGCGCTTAACTTGCAGGGTGTTGAGCACCGCCAACTCGCCCAACGCCTCGGTGGCGACGGCTTTGGCCTCCGGCGAAAGTGCCAGTTCTAGCTGCTGCAGGAGCGAAGTTACCCTTCGGGTTTGTTCGACGAGCTCGGCATCGGTTATCGTCTCATCCTCGACGATCCTTCGGTAGGACTCCATCTCGACGACGTATTCGTCTAGCATCAAGGTGCCCGTCTCCTGATCGAACCATGGTCTTTGCGGGTTTGTGGTCATGACTTCCTCCTTGTCGATGGGTGGCGATTGCCACCAGTGCCAACGCTCCGATGCGGTGCTCCGCGGGTCTGTGCCAGCGTGTCTCCTTTCGTGCGGGTCTTCTGTTCTGGCGGAGGTGGCGCCTCCAACCCGGCCGGCTCGTT
>DASQVA010000094.1:0-3791 GCA_035641035.1 Rubrobacter sp.
TCGCCGTAGGGAGAGGACTCGGCCATGAACGTCGTCCCGGCCACTATCGCCTCGCGGGCGGAGTTGCGAGCCGCCTGCGCAGTCCAGGTCTCCTTCTCTGGGAGACGCTCTATGAGCCTCCCGAGCCAGCCAGCGAACTTACCGCCCTCCGGCGCGTCCTCGCGACGAAATCCCAGGTGGGCGTGGGCATTGACGGCCCCAGGAATAATGGTGTATTTGGGAAAGAACCGTACCTCCGCGTCCGGGGCCCCGCGCCCAAGGTCGGCGAGCGGCCCGACGGCAGCGATGCGCCCGTCGCGCACGAGAACGGCCCCATCCTGGATCGGGGGCGAGGCGACGGGCATAAGGGTGCCGGCCGCGAAGATCACGGGCCCGAACTCTCCCTCAGGCATCCCTCCCGACCACCTCGGAAGCGACGAACTCCAAAAACTCACGCTCGGGAGAGTCCGGTAGCAACCCTAAGTTTTCAATGGCGCCGTCGATCTCACCCCGCGCCCACGTCTCGGTTCTGGCGACAGCGTCCGTGGCGAGCACGGCCTCTATGCCGGCCTCCAGCAACTCCGGCGAAGGGTCGGGGTCGGCGAGGACCCGACGGAGGATCTGTGCGTCGCCCTCGCGGATGGCGAGGATGACGGGTAGCGTCACGGTGCCCTCGACGAGGTCCGTGCCTATCCCCTTACCCATGAGGCCAGGCTTGCCTACGAGGTCCATTATGTCGTCAGACATCTGAAACGCGATCCCAAGGGCCTGCCCGTAGGTGGCCAGAGCATCTATCTGCAAGAGCGAGAGTCCGCCCAGGGTGCCGCCAGCCACGCACGCGGCCTGAAAGAGCCCGGCGGTCTTCTTTCTTATGTGCTCCAGGTACGCCTCGACCTCGACGGTCGCCCCGTTCGCCCGATACTGCTCCAACTCCCCAGTCGCCAGACCCACCGACGCTTCGGCGAACGAGCGGATCAGCCTGGCGTCGCCGATGCGTGCGAGCTCCGAGAATGCCTCGGCGAACAGGTAGTCCCCGGTGACCGCGGCGATCTCGCGTCCGTACGCGGCGACGGCGGTCGGCGCGCCTCGCCTACTCTCCGCCCGGTCCACTATGTCGTCGTGGATGAGCGTCGCCGTGTGCAGAACCTCGATGGCGGTCGCGGCACCCAGGAGATCCTGCCGGTCCGGCTCACCCATCTCGGCGCAGAGGACCAGGAGCAAAGGCCTCAGGCGCTTGCCCCCAGACGTCAGGGCCTCAAGGGTCGGCGCGATGAGCTCAGCCGGCGCCCGCTCGCCAACCGCCACCAGGAGACCCTCGATCTCGTCTATTGTGTCGAAGGCGCCTTGGGGCAGCGCGGAGCGGAGACTGCTAACGTCCGCGGAAACCCCTCGTTCCGCGGTGGAGCGTGATGATGCCGCCGGCGAGCCTGTCCCATGTAACATTTTGTAATCCATTACGCTCCATTATGTCAGCTAATTCGCCAGGCGCCACGAACTCTTTCACCGATTCGGGCAGATAAGCGTAAGCCCGGGCGTCTCCTGAGATCCAGGCCCCGATCCGGGGCACGATCCTATCGAACCACAGCCCGTAGAACGCGGCCGACACCCTGTTAGTCGGCACGGCTATCTCCAGGCACACCACCGCGCCGCCGGGCCGGACGCAGCGGGCCATCTCGTCGAAGAGTGCGTCGAGGTCGGGGATGTTCCTCGCCCCGTAGGCGATGGTCGCCGCCTCGAACGCGCCCGAAGGGACGCCTTCCAGGTCCGTGGCGTCCCCGAGTTGGTACTCGACGCTCGGCGAGTGCCTCGACTCTGCGGCCCGCAGCATCTCGCGGGAGAAGTCTATCCCGAGTACGCGCCCCTCCGAACCGACCGCCTTCGAGAGGTCCCGCGTGAGGCTCCCAGTACCGCAAGCGAGGTCGAGCGCCCGATCTCCTGGCCGCAGTCCCGCCGCCCGGACTACTCTCTTGTTCCAGAGGCGGTGCAGACCGGCGGTCATAACGGTATTCAGCAGCTCATAGCGGCCGGCGATCTGGTCGAACATCTCCCGCACGAGCCGCGCCCGCTCCGTCCCGGACGGCAGGCGCTGTCCCGTTCCCTGACGAGGATTACCCACGCCTCTCGCCGAGCTCCCCGGCGGCGCGCCGGATCCTCTCCTGCGACCGTCGAGCGCCCTCGCCCGAGATGATGTCAAGGAGACCGGCCAGGTGCGGTGTCCACGTCTCCAGGGTAACCCTATCCCCCACGGCGATGCGTCCCGCGCCGTCCCGAATCATTCGGCTCGCAACCGCCACGAACCGCGGCTCGTCCAGCCGCGCGATGGTCTGCACCGACAGCGCATAGGCGTTGTCCCCGACCAAAATGTCGTCGTCTGTCGCCCCATCGGCCGCGTAATGGGCGTCGAAGCCTCGCTGCAGGTACCCTAGAGCCTCCGCCACGACTCGCCCCCTGGGATCTTCCTCGGGCAGACCCGCTACGGCCTTCAGGAAGGTCTCCTTGAGCGACATTTCGGGCGTCCGCCTGGCGGTCTCCTCCATCTAACCCTTGCACGCCCCGGCGAACCACTCGCTGGCAGCCTCGAACGTCCACTCCAAGTCCTCCTCCGAGTGGACTGTGGAGATAAAACCCGCCTCGTACTGGCTAGGAGCGAGGTAGACGCCGCGGGAGATCATGTGCCAGAAAAAGTCCCTGAACGCCGCCGTGTCCGAGACCGCCGCGGAGGCGAAATCCGTAACCGGCCCGCCGTTGAAGAAGATGCTCACCATCGATCCGACCTGGTTTATGGCGAACGGGAGATCCCCGTCCGAGGCGGCCTCGCTCATCCCGCTCCGCCAGCGCTCGCCGAGTTCCTCCAGGCGCTCGTAGAAGCCCAACTCGTGCGTGGCGCGCAGCGTAGCGAGGCCAGCGGCCATCGCGAGGGGGTTTCCGGAGAGGGTGCCGGCCTGGTAGATGGAACCCGAGGGCGCTACTCGCTCCATGATCTCGCGCCGTCCGCCGTAAGCCCCGACCGGCAGTCCGCCGCCGATGATCTTGCCGAGGCACGTGAGGTCTGGCGTGACGCCGTAACGCTCCTGCGCCCCGCCGCGGGAGAGCCGGAACCCCGTCATGACCTCGTCAAAGATGAGGACGGTGCTGTACTCGCTGGTAACCTCCCGCAAACCCTCTAGGTAGCCCTGCCCGGGCGGCACGCAGCCCATGTTTCCGGCCACAGGCTCCAAGATGACGGCAGCGAACGACTCACCCTCCCGACCGAAGAGCTCCTCTACGGCGTCCAGGTCGTTAAAGGGCAAGACCGCTGTGTCTCTGGCCGCACCCTTCGTCACGCCGGGGCTATCCGGGAGGCCGAGCGTCGCCACGCCGGAGCCGGCTGAGACTAGCAGGGCATCGCCGTGGCCGTGATAGTTGCCGTCGAACTTTAGGATCCTCTCGCGTCCCGTGAACCCGCGCGCGAGCCGGATGGCGCTCATCGTCGCCTCCGTCCCGGAGTTGGTCATCCGCACCATCTCGACGGAGGGCACCGCCTCGCACACGAGCTCGGCCAGCTCTACCTCGAGCTCGGTCGGGGAGCCGAAGGTAGTCCCTTTGCGGGCCGTGTCTTCTATGGCCGCGATCACGGCGGGATGGGTATGTCCGAGGACGAGCGGACCGTAGCTCATCACGTAGTCCACGTACGAGTTGCCGTCCACGTCGAATATGCTCGAGCCCTCGCCGCGTTCCATGAAAAGCGGGTCGCCCCCGACCGACCGGAACGCCCGCACCGGGCTGTTCACGCCACCCGGCATGCGGCCCACAGCCCGCTCCATAAGCCGGGC
>DASQVA010000095.1:0-3844 GCA_035641035.1 Rubrobacter sp.
AGATAGAGGATCTCGAGCTGACGGTGGTGACGGAGAAAGGCGAAACCGTCTCGCCGGAGGAGCTTCGGGGCAAGATCTTCCGCGTCGTAGACCGCGACGAACCGAGCGGCTACGTGGTGAAGAACATGGAGACCACGGGGGAAGGCACGACCCTCTGCTACCTTCAAGCGTCCTCTTCGTAGGCGCAGCAGGCTGCTTGGGCGCGAGGCTGACCGCTCCTACTCCGACCTCGGGCGCTTTAGTCGGATGGCGCGGGGCGGACTCTTCCCCGCGATGGAGGAGCCCTAGCTTCTCGCGGATGACCTTCGCTCGTTCCTTCACCATTAGCGATAGCGGCCCTGCTTCGAGCCCAACACCAATTCTGGGTTCGGAAAACGCGCTCCCTTGGAAAAGTCCATACGATTCGAGAGCGTACTGCAACGGTACTGGTACGGGACAGCGCACAGTGGGATGGATGACGCCGCTATGACCAAGATTTCGGCTTAGGTAAGCTACGTACCGACACGTGCTGGTACGCTCTAGGATGGCTGTAAGCTGACTCGTAATGAGATGAGGTCAGCGGTTCGAGTCCGCTCGTCAGCTCTCTTTTTTCTCGCGATTTGCAGGATAATCGTTATTTGAGCGAAGCCCTGGCAAGAGCTCTGAGGCCCTTGTACACCAATTGGGGCGTGCCCCACCATACTACGCCAGAAACCACTCGGCGTATCTGCGCTGCCAGGCCTCAGAAAAGCCGGCCACGCCTCCTCTTCAGACCGAGCTCCGCGCTCGGGCAGGCGTCGCAGGATACTTGCCCGGAGACGCGTATGCCTACGGAGAACCGTAGAACAAGGAGGCCACACGGGAAGGCGTACGCCTGGTCGGGGCGCGGTGAACGACCTGCACACGTAGACTAGGACTCTGGATGCAAAGGAGGGTGATTAGATGGCAGAGACAGGGCTACGCCGACTGATGGACGAGGGAAGGTTGAAGTGCGTGGTGGTACTCGCGGAGGAGCTCTCCGCGGGCTTGCAGTCAACACCCCCAACGTTTTGTCCTTCACGCTTGGCAGCGAGCTAGGAGAGATCGTAGGCTCGGCCGTCATGGATGGCTCCGGCGAAGAGCATTTGGAAATCACGGACATACCCATCCCTGAGCTCACCGCCGGTGAGCTCGGCCACGACGGCATCTTTGCGGTCGCAGCGTGGAGGATCAATCGGCGGGGATCATGATGCCATGATCGCCATCCGCCCTCTGAGGCAAACCGTCGCCGATCTCGTAGTAGTCGCCTGCATCCTCGACGAACACGTGAACCACCGTCTCGAGCCCCGTCGGTGAATCCAACGTGCCAGCAGCGATCGAAACCCGATCGCCGGAAGCAGGCTCCCAGAAAAGGCTCGATCCGCAGGTTCCACAGAACCCTCGTCGAGCTGACATAGACGATCGGTACCAGCGTAGCCCTTCCGACTCGATCAAGACCAAGTCTTCCGGGCGCGTCGCCGTGAACGCCGCGAAATGGCCGCTGGTACGGCGGCACATCCTGCAGTGGCAATCTACCACGGGACGTAGCGGTCCACGCACTTCGTACCGGACGGCGCCGCAAAGGCAGCCACCGCCCCCGACCGGCGATGGATCTTCTCGTGACATACTACCTCCGCAACTCCGGTACTCGCCGACGGAGCGTTCCTCCACTTCCCAACTTTCGCGGGATCCTCGAGGCAGACCTCGTCATTTAGCCTACCTACAGGTTCGTGAGCGTCTCCTTCAACGCCCTTGCGATGAACTCCAGGTCGTCCTCGGTGATGCTAAGGGGCGGGGCGAGGGTCAGCACGTTGTTGAAGCCGGCGACCGTGTCGGCGTTCTTGCTGATGACGAGGCCGCGCTCCTTGCATCCGGAGACCGCTGCCTCGACCATCTCCTTACTCGCCGTTTGCTTGCTTTCCCTGTCCTCGACCAGCTCGATGCCGAAAAGGAGCCCCTTGCTCCGGATTTCTCCCACGTTGGGGTGGCTCTCCAGCTCCGTGAGGTCCTCGCGCAGGCGCCTACCCATCTCCTCGGAGCGTCCGGGTAGGTCTTCCTCCTCCATGATCTTTAGGTTTCTCAGCGCCACGGCACAGCCGCCGGGGTGGCCGCCGAAGGTGTTTATGTGCCTGAGGCGCCCGTACTCCTCGTTCCCCGCGAACGTCTCGTAGACCTCCTGCCTGACCGCCGTGGCGGCGAGCGGGAAGTAGGCGCTGGTTAGGCCTTTCGCCATCGTGACAATGTCGGGCTTTACGCCGTAGTGCTGGTAGCCGAAGCGCCTGCCCGTCCTACCGAAGCCGCAGATGACCTCGTCCACGATCAGGAGGGCGCCGTTCCTTTCGCAAATGTCCTCCACGGTCCGCATGTAGTCGTCGTGGGCAACGATGATCCCCCCGCCGGTGATGATGGGCTCCATGATGACGCCCGCTACCGTCTCTGGCAGCTCCCAGGCCATCGCGCGCTCTATCTCCCGGGCACACTCTAGGGTGCAGGACTCCCTATCCGAGCAGTAGTGACAGCGGTAGCGGTCCGGCGGCTGGACGTGCAGGAAGCCGGGGACCAGAGGCTCGTACTTGTACTTCCTCTGGGCCTGGCCCGTGGCCGCCAGAGCCCCCATGGTCTGCCCGTGGAAGGCCCGGTAACGGGAGATGAACTTGTACCGCCCCGGCTCGCCGTTCTGCTCGTGGTACTGGCGAGCGACCTTGAACGCCACCTCGTTTGCTTCGGAGCCGGAGTTGGAGAAGAGGAAGACGTAGTCGTCCTCGAGCCACTCGTTCAGCTTCTCACCCAGCCGGATGGCGGGCAGGTGGCTCTTGAGCAGCGGGTAGTAGGGCATCTCCTTGAGCTGCTCGTAGGCCGCCCGCGCCAGTTCTTCGCGGCCGTATCCGACGTTGACGCACCACAGGCCGCTCATGCCGTCCAGGTAACGGTTGCCGTCGGTGTCGGTGATCCAGGCCCCGTCGGCCTCCGCGACCACCATCGTGGAAGCGTCGGGGTCGTAGCCCGAGAGAGCGTGCCAGACGTACCTGCGGTCCTTCTCGACCCACCGTTGGGTTTTTTCAATCACGCTAATATTCTCCTCCCATTGTTCGCGCTGACGACTTGCTCCACCGATCGGTTCTCGCGATTCACTGCCACCGCTCGATGACCACCTTGCGTTCGGTGTAGAACTCGACGCCGTCGCGACCCGTGGCGTGCAGGTCCCCGAAGAAGGAGTCCTTCCAACCGTCTTCTTGTGCCCGGTCTGCCATGTTAAACCCACCTTACCGATGCTCGCTGCCGTTTCCCTGGTCGTTCCCGTTTCGGCCCGCGCCCAACCACTTCTCGGAGGCCGGATCTCTAGGGCGTATTGTGAACCACCGTGCGCGGAGCGGTAGCACGTCGGCCACCGAGCAGTATCCGTCCTCGGCGCCAGCCCGTAACGCGCTCTAGCGTCCTCTGAGTTTAAGAAGAGTCCTGCTCGGTGGTCTCCTGGATCGCCGCGTTGTACTCGTTGACCAGATCCTGGTAGCCGTCGACCTCCTCCCTCGCCTTCGAGCTTCTTTTGCATCGCGACCGTCGCGAAGTAGGTGCCCAGGTAGTAGGGCCCGAGCTCTTCGAGCGTTAAGGCGGGCTTGTCCGGCCGCACGGTTTCCCTCCCGGCCTCTTCGGCCGATACCCGGATCTGCGGCTCGCCGCCGTCGGTGATCTCCTCATCTGAGGCACTCACCTCTTCCAGGACCGCGAGCAGAGCCTGGTCCTCGGAGCCATGTTGCCTAAGGCAACACGGCTTCGCTGCTCAATCTTATCGACGGCGCGGTTCGGGCGGCAGCCCGCGAGCCGGAGTAGTTCCTGGCCCCTTGGCAGA